>JBGCDR010000097.1:0-10650 GCA_045105515.1 Oligoflexales bacterium | reverse complement strand
AAATGGCAAGTAAAGTTAGGTCAACTCAAGGATTATCTTTGCACATCTTCGGTAGACTAGCTGCTGGAATGCTGATGAGAATTTTACCAAGTGCCTAAATCGGCCTATACCAGGAGTTTCAACTGTTGATTGGCATTTAAGAAAACCAATTAGTTGGTTAATCCATAGATCAGAATTTACATAAAAAAACGTTATTGCATGTTATCTAGAATTTCTTAAAATTTCCAAAATTGTAAAACTCTTTGGAATTAATTCTTCCAGTTCATCTAAAGTTCGATTTAGTTCAATTTCAGAAGGTTTCCATACTTTTTTGTTTCTTGCATTGTAAGCTTCATCAAGTAGGTAGTGAAAATTCAAATACATATGCTTGGCCATCAACCATCTGGATCTCTTTAAAGCGATATGCCCTAAATCTTTCCATGGATGATTTTTTGTATAAGTTTGGAAAACCGATTCAAAGGTTGCATGCCAAATTGAATCATACATAAAAGAATTAATTATTTTCCTACGCACTGCCATTATGCTTGATCTATCATATTTGGAACCGACGCCTCTGAAGTATCCGATATGACAAACTGACCAAAAATCTATATCCAAATTGTAAATACCATCGAAATTTATTTTGTATTTAGAATACGCATTATTTGATAAAACATAGTGACCAATCATGCGAGTTATAGGATCATGTCTCATTAGATCTGCATGTTTTTTGTAATCGTAAAGTACTCCAGATAAAATAGCTTTCTTAGCGGCGCTTCTTGCTATTTCATCGATCAGAAAATGTGAGGCTTTAAAGACAGAGTATAACGAAATAATTAATCTACCAGCATCAACCGATGAGTTAATACTCTTTTCACACAACCAATGAGAAAAACGCTGACTAAACACATCATACAACTCCCAATATTTTAAATTATCTAGGTCCAACTTTTTGTCTTCGTGAGAATTATCAGATTCTACAAGGCTAGCAATAGCTATGGGTAAGTTATTACTTTGAAAATCTGAGTCAATTTCATGTAACATTCCATTGCTTGGATCAGCAGAGCTTAAGGCTTTCGAGGCAAATATTGGATAGATTATTAAAAACAGCAATAAATGTTTTTTCATTTTTTGTTTTTTCTATATATATGGGTTTTGTCAATACAGCCAAGGAACGAGAATAGCAAAACTAGGTATATGTTCAAAGCAATAAATAATTGGAGCCTAAGAAACAGGCAATACGATTCAGAGCCAGCAGGTTATTTTTACTCGAATCCAGCCATTAACAATACAGATTCAACTTTCTCAAACCAAGGAGTGAAATAATATTTACCAGATTTTGAAATATTTTTTTTGGAATCTATTTTAAAGGATTCCCAGCTATCAAAAAAGTGAAGCGCTTCGTCCGGCCTGAATGAAGAGTAACTTTGAGCCTCTTTATAAACATAATTAAAAAAATTTTCGAAATGATCAATCAAATACAAAAGAGTTAATTTTTCAATAGTCCGATATACGAAGCGATGATACTTTCCCGGACTTTTATTCTGATCAAAAGGAATCGACCCTATTTTTGTTGCAGATAATTTTATCATCGATTCTGGTATTTTTAAGCGACCTGTCCAAACAACCTTTTTTATTTTCTCTGGATCAAATGAATCTCCTAATTTATAAACTGCAATATCACTTAAACTTGAATGGTATCCGGCATATCTAGCAGCTTGTTTTGTTTTTTCATTATAAACTAGAGTGGATGTTGCATGGCAATATTTGATAAAAGCATTCATTACAAATAATAGATTATAAGCATGGTATATGAGTTCCTCTTTCGTTTTTAATTCTTTTTCAATTTTTTCAGAGTAAAAAAGAAGTCGTACATGTAAAAAATTGGAAATTGCCCTCAGGTATCTAGGTTCAGGTTTCAGCCACGTAAGTCCAGTTAGCGATGAAACCCATGGGTTTTCTGCCGCTGTATTTTGAGTTTGTGTTGTCCACAAATCACTAAGTAACTTATAATTGCAATAAGAAAAAAATTCTGGCATGTTGTATATTTGCTCTATTAAAGCAGTTTTTTTAACATTATCTAGCTCTTCACCCAGTAACCATTCAAGATCCCTAAAATCAGTAATTTTTGAAACCTCACCGGAGGCATGAATTACACTAAAATCTTTCCAAATTTCTCTACCATGCTCATCTCTAACTTTCGCACACGATTGTTTAGAAACAGCGTCATCAGCGCATAAAACTTGCATCATGGTATCTGTATTAAGGCTATTGGCCTCGGCAGTTACTTCAAAAAAATTGATAACGATAATAAAATAGAGAAATTTTTGCATCATCAAATCCCATAACCAGAGAACAAGGGCTTGATGATAAGATGTATGTCTTGTTTGTCAATCCTAAAAGGTTATCTTTCGAATAAATCCCTGTCTGCAGGATAAACTAATAAAAGAAGTGTTTTTGATGATGTCAATGGTATCTTTGTAGATTTACTTAATACTCAATTAAAATATTTACATTCCAGCCAATTTAAAGTACGGATACAGATCTTCGTACAGTTGATTACTTGTCAACTTGATTAGTACAATAGTAGAGGATTTTTAGTTATGAAATGTGTTTTTAATATTATTGTTTTTGCAATTGGCATAATATTTTCGTCGAATTCATTTTCAAGTAGTCAGTATGAGATTGAGGTCCTTTTAGGACTTCATGGTAGTTCTTTTCAAGATAGAGAAAGACTTCTTATTACACAGATAGAACCCTTTGAAATAGAAAATACTGCCATAGAACCTAATACGACCAACCAAGAATATAGCTACTTAGTTCGTAGGGGTGGTGTGAGCTATCATCTAAAAATTCCTCCCGTGAAACATTTAAAACTAAAGGTATATAGACCAATATCACAAAAATATTCAACCAAAGAAAGCTTGCAATTTCCGCGCCTTCTATCCCTAATGACAGGTAGCGTTTGTGCAGTAAGTTTCGCTAGTTTCGTAAAAAACTGCTTTATAACTCCTAAAGATCTTTCTGAATACTTTTATAGTGCCACACTTGCAACATTATTTCTGTGGCCTACAGTTTTTTTTGTCTTTGCTGATCGAATTTGGAGCAATATTGAGTTTTTAAAACTGCCAAAAAGAGATAGATCAAAAGTTCAGTGGCTTCTTCAAGATGAAGAGCTAAATAGATTAATTACAATCTACGGAGAAGAAATACCTCATGAATTAGATGTTGAGAATCGCCACTGGGAAGATAGTGAATTGTTAAAAATTGGAGTACCTTATTCGGATCAAAAACATTACCTTGAGTGTCCAATCTGCTTAGATAGTGTAAAATCCAATGGCTGGAAAATAGGGTGTGGGCATGTATTTTGTATTCCATGTATAGAGGCATGGTATTCCAAAAGCGACACCTGTCCAGTTTGCATGCAAATTATGGAAAATTAACAATATCAATTTTCAAATAAGCACGAATTTTAAGACAGATGTAAAAGTTAATAGTCAGCCAAGACTGAGTCCGAGCAGAATACTTACACAAGCAAGACAGATAGCTTAGAGCAAAGGGTTTCAGGGCATTCTAAAAACTTAGAGCCCCTTAACGCCTTCAAAAGAAAGCTTGATGCCAACCTATCCATCGATCGATTTGAGAAATCCTTTATCAAGAATGGAGAAAAAATCAAAATTCTTTCTGAGTATTCTCAGTGTAGTGGGGTGATCCTCTTGCATTTGACGGGTGAAAATGGAGAATGTGATTGCTTAGAATATGATTTTAGGTGCAGAATAGGAAAATCTTCATATTACGGGAGTGAAAACTTGGTTTGCTTAAGCTGAAGAGAGCATTCCCAGGTTTCTGCAAGCCTTAAGTCTTACGGAGTGCGCTGCAGGGTAATTGATAATGAAATTTATTTGGAGCAGGAAGGCGTAGAAACCAAGTTCCCTCATGAAGTTAACAGCAGAATTATCGGGTGGGTCAATGGATAATCAGATTATTCTTGGTGCCCTTTCAGCCTACGGGACAAAATATAATCCAGAGTATGCGAATCAATGTGAGGTATCAATACCTCCAAAGGCTAATTGGTGTGGCGTGTTAGTGGGAAGTTTACTTTCTGAAATTGGCTACGAGTTGCCTCCCAGACCTCAAGTTGCAAGATCATATCTCAAGATTGGGGAGCCAGTTTATGAACCTTTAATAGGGGATATCGTTGTGTTCTGGAGGGTTACCCCCAAAGAATGGTGTGGGCATGTGAGCGTCTTCATAAGAGAAGATGAAACAGGTATCTATTGCTTAGGTGGGAACCAAATAGGCAAAGTGCAGATTGTGAGTTATAGCAAGAATAATCTTCTAGGGATTAGAAAAGAATTTGAATACCAAATGCCATACTTATCTTACATTATATTTCTTGGGATTCAGTCGAAATCCATGAAAAAAAATAATTTAAGTTTTTGAAGAATAAGTTTTTAGGCGGGCATCACTCCAATTGAAATGAGATTTGTGACTCTGGATCAAAGACCAAGCATTCATTGTAAAAGTCAAGAATAACTGCATTCATCATCACATTAAGGCCTTCATCATTGTTAAGACCTAGAAGCATATAGGACTCTTCTCTGAGTTCGCGAGTTTTTTCGACAAAATCAGAGGCGAGTATGGTGCTATCTTCAGAGGCAAATATTCTATCAAATAAAAGTTCCGCTTTTGGCGAACTTTTATTCAAGCCATTTGCCATAATAGACTTGGCATGTTTTTTGTTAAAAGAGACTAGTTCATTGGATGAACTCATTTCAGTTTCAATTTGAGACTTCAATTCCTGGATTTGATCACTTAGGAGGTTAAGTGGCATGTAGTATTTCTGATGAAGAGCCTTCTGGTAACAGCTTTCATCAGAATAAATTGAATATCCATCATCACCACCTAGATCTGCTAATGCGACGCCCACAATACCAACCATTATTCCGGCGGCTTTTATTGGTTCACCAATGGGAGGTATGAAAGTTCCTAAGATCAGACCACCAAATGTTGTTCCAACACCAGCACCTGTAAGGGCTAATCCTGGTAAATAAAGGCCAACTTTCAACAATTGCTTATTTACAGTACAAAATATATTTTTAATATCAACGTTTGTTTTTGCGTTTTCAATTTTTTGGACATCACGATGATAGGCACACAATCTTGAACTTTCAGTCACTTCTGAATGTGGATAGGGATTGGAGACAAGGTGAATGTTTTTTTTGGGCACAAAACCATCGCTTAGCATAACAAAAGACAACAGCATCAGCTTGAGCATAACTTTTCCCTTACAATTCGTTAAAAAGATATCAGCCGTTATACCAATTACAATATGTTCAATGTCATTACCAACAAAAAAATATTTTAGTAAAATTTCCACAAATCTACTATGTCGCGATTTAAGAAGATGGGTTAAAAGATAAATTTCTGGAGGATGGTTCTCAAAAACTGCCACGGTCAAGTAATCCTTTTTATTCGCAAGGGTGATGTTGGGATTTATTGTCTTGAAGGTAATCAATCGGGGAAAATTTAGATCGTAAGTTTAACCAATTTTCTTGGTATTCAGACAGTAATTCTAATCCCCAGACTTTTTAAAGAGCAGGTAGATTCAGTTGGAATGTAAATATGCGGTGAGATGTAGCAGACTTCAATGATTTCAGTGAGGAGAAATCCTTTCTGCTTTTTGGTCCATTTTTATAACGCATTTGCATAATTTTAATGTATTATTTTTGAGTTGCTCGTAGTCACTATTCCTCTGAGCATCTGTGATCGAGGTTACGATTCTGCTTACAGAACTTGACTCATGATTCAACTCGATGCCTTCAAGATAAACGGAATACCATTCCAAGCTTTTTATGCTGATTCAAGTCCTTACATAAACCCATATATAATAGTCATTTACAAAATATATGTTGTCGAAAATAGACTTTCGCCGATAAGTAAGGTTACCTCAAACTATTAGTTGTAGAGATATTAATTATGTTGAAGAAGCTTTGATCTTCGAGAATTTAAATGTGTGGAGCCTTTATACATGAAATACCATTTTTTTTGCTTATTTTTTCTTTTATTCTCTTGCAATCAAAGTAGTGAGCAAAGTCGTCAGGATACCGATCAAATGAGGACGGAGCAGGATGGGGAGAAGTTTGACAGTGAAGGGCAAGGCCAAGATACAGAAGATGATGATAAAACCAAAGAAATTAAAGATATAAACGTAGATATTTTAGTTAATAAGCAAGAAAATCCAATTGAACCCAATACAAAGATTGCTGCCCTAAATGCAGTATTGTCCGATGGCAATTCCTCAGATTTAAAAATAGATTTTCAGATTTTAAATAGTGATGGAACTGACTATGAGCTATTCGAGCTAAACAGTTCCCATATCATAAATAGCAATGAAATAGATACTAACAAAAGCTTTACTCTAAAAATAAAAGCTCAGCATGGAACTAATGAATTTGAGTCTACACTTACCTTGAGTTTTGCAGAAAATACATCTGAAGAGTCGGAAAAAAGTATTACTTTTCAGGTAAGCTCCTCAGTGGGTGAAGATAATTTAATAGGTAGCTTCGAGGTGGTCAATGCCAACGACATTGAATATACTTTTTCTCTTGTTGATACAGAAGACAAAAATGATAATGCTTTATTTAAGTTAGTTGATGACAAGTTGCAATCATTGGAAACTTTAACCGCAAAGGAATTTAAGGTATTTGTAGAAGCAAAGAGTAAAACAGATGAAGAGCTAAAATTTACCGAATTAATTTCGTTTT
This sequence comes from Oligoflexales bacterium, assembly GCA_045105515.1. Lineage (GTDB taxonomy): Bacteria > Bdellovibrionota_B > Oligoflexia > Oligoflexales > Bog-1112 > JABSRF01. The sequence goes on along the minus strand of JBGCDR010000097.1, from coordinate 3,904 downwards.
CTCTAGATTTATCAGAAACCGTGGAGAAAGAGATAGTTAATTTTATGGATAAAAATTGGACATATAGAGATACTAGGGGGAACCCCCTAAAAGTAGAAAATATTTTGATTAGAGACAAAGATAATTTAAATATAATATTTAACACTCTTGAAGAGGCCAAAACTGAGTGTGAAATACTTGACAATTGTGCAGCAGTCTGGACACCAGCGGCAGGAGTTAATCCAATCTTTGGTTCGGAGCGCCTTTCATACGGCTTTTTCTATCTTTTTAAAGCGGGAATAGAAATTAATACAAAAGACTATGACTTAAAATATATTTTAAAAAGAGGAACCTTTCATTTCTTGTGGACATCAAGTGATGTTTCTATGTTTCCTGACAAGGACGGACATGCAAAGGTTATAAAAAATGATGGCAACAAAAGATCTTTTGACAGTTTAGAAAAGGCTCAAGATGTCTGTGCTGAGCTAGCTAATTGTCACCGCGTTTGGCAAGTAAATGAGCAATATGCCGCAGCTGGTGAAGGTTATTTAGCCGACAAGTATTATCTTTTTGAAGCAGGAGTAAAACCAACACCCTATGCAGAAAGTAGTAATATAGGAAAGTTTTATTCCAAAGTCGTAAACCTCAAAAGTGATCCGGACAATTATTAGTAGATATCAATCGCTTGTCAATTGAAAAAGATCAACTACTAGAGCTGTGTATTGATTTACGGCTGAATACCCACCAAAGTCTATAAACTTTCAGGCAAAAGTGCTCAGAATAGTTAATCCCAATTCTGTTGAATTAGCAATCTGTCTCGCTATCAGAGGTGAAAAACCTGATATAACGGTGATCCTTGAGTTCAGTATCTCAATATGAATCTCGAAGATCAAAGACATCTTGAGCAGTTCATAAGTAATTTATGAGGCCGTCTACTTATAGTTAGCTGATTACCAAGTCCAAGATTGTAGATTTGGTTAGTCGTCAGAATTAATCACTGATCTAAAAAATAGCCCTTGGATAGTTTAGTAGGGAATCTTAAAAACTGAGATTTATTACCTGCTAAATCAAAAACATCAGATTACAAGGAAAATGTGAGCCTTTGATTGCTAAGGACTAGAGAACTACCATTTAAAATAACAGTAATCTTTGAGATATTTTTTAGGTTAAACTTAATTTTTTTTTATCATATTTTTATGATTTTTTTTAGACATTTTAGGCAATAAATTCATTGAAATAATTGGCTGTCTCTGACCTTAGCCCTCTATCAGGACTTGTAAACCTCACATTGATTATCTAGATGACAGACCTTAGTCCCCTCTCTCGCCTCAGCAATCTGCAGATTAATGCGCTTGAAGAAAACTATATTTCTGATTTTAGCCCAGTCTCACAAGTTTACATTGAATATGGAAAAAAACAGCAAAAACACCTAAGCTTATTTTACAAAAAACTCATTGAAGAAAGCACTGGCATAATTGATTTACTTAAGAAACTAGATGAGCTTTCAGGACTGATTGAAGATGTCCATCAAATGAAATTTTTCTACTCATTTGTGATTTATTCTTACCGAACCGGATCTATAGACTTGGAACAGAGAAATGGCTTTATCCAAAATGGTTTATCAATGTCTGCTAAGTTCACCTCTAATGAAAATCAATGGACTATTTTCAGGCTAATTTTAGATAAATCTTGCGAAGATGGGGTAAGCAGCAAAGAGCAAGAAATTAGATTTGATCGTCGCGGAGAGTTAAACAATACAAAGAATGTATTTTTTATTAAAGATCTGCAAGAGGCAGTTATAGCCAATACCACTGCTATTAAAGGTATTCAAGCACTTCAAAAAAATATTAATACAAATAGCTTGAAAAGCAGTTTACAAAGAAAAATGGCTATAGAGTCAGGTGTAAACTTTATGGGATCTGTCTTGAACGCAGTTTCCATCGGTTTTGCTGGCTCAGCTTTACAAGCTTTTTGTGCTTTTTCAATGTCTGACATAGTTGATTTCAGTGAATTTCTCATTTGCTGAACCTCCGAAGGTAGTCTTAAAAAATGGGTAGAAAAGAAACATTCCCTTGTAATTGTCGCTGCAATTGCAGCAAAAATTGCAAATACTAAAAATAATCAAATAGCTTCGAACACTTCTGCTTGCCCAATCACCACTAAGGTATTTTCAGGATCTCAGAAATCAATAGCCTCATGTTTAAGCGGCTATGATTCAGGCTTAGAAACAAATAAGATGATTATCCTCTTCATGCAGCAAATAAATACAAAGATTTAGAGCTTTTAAATGAGGGACTGGATGATAATGCAGATTTTAATTTAATAAACCAAAAAGGCCGGTATCCCGCTGATTTTGCTTCTACAAAAGGATATTATGAAATAATGAAGCTATCCTTGATAAAGGTGGAAAGTATAAGATCGGCAGCGAAGCAAAAATGCGCAAATTTTGTCGCGACAGGGCAGATCTAAATAAATAGGCTTAGGTATCAAAATCAAAATCTTTAAAAGTTATCGCATTTTATGTCAATATTCTTTTGGTTAAACCCATCTTCGGTCTAAAAAATAACATTGTCACTGGTACTGGGACTAAATATAATTCGAGTAGTCTCATATGGTTAACTAGATATTAGAATAATGACTAATTCGAAGAAGTATCGAAATTCTAGAAAAAAGTTTTTCCATATCGAAAGGCTTATCTAAGAACATGACATTTTCAAAATGATGTTTATTGTTTTCCATTTTTAATTCTTTAAAGAATCCCGAGAGGAAAATGATAGGGATAGAATCATCCCCTACTAATTTGCGAAACTCTTTAATAAACTCAAAACCATCCATACCTGGCAATTTATAGTCTGTAATTATCAAATCATAATCATAATTTTTACAACTTGCAATGCCATTTTCCGCATTTACAAAAGAGTGCACTTTGAGATTGAGTGCTTTATAGGCTGACAAGCTTCGTTCCAGTAGTCTTCGCGAAGCTTCATCGTCTTCTATTATCAATAATTGATAGGTCTTATTCATATTTTGATCCTGCAAAAAGTATATATGGCTACCGATATAATACCTAGGTCATTTATCGGGTGTTTTCTCAATTACTACTGCTTATAGCTCTTTATTAGATGAAAATAGCTGTGATTTGAGATGTTTCGATAAGTGATTAACATTAAAAGGTTTTTTAATATAAATGACTTTTTTGAAACTATCCACGACTTTTGAATCTTCAAATTGGGTATAATAGCCTGACACAAAAATAATCGGACATTCTTTGTTTAAATCAGAATTTCTTACATATCTTATTAACTCATCACCATTAATTTTTGGAAGTTTATAGTCTATAATCATCAAGTCGTATTTATTTTTGGAGGCTGAATTCATAGCATCTTCCGCATCTGTCGACTCATGAATCGATATTCTTTCTATAATCTCGCTTTTAATAATTAAAGCGACTGAATCAATTAAATTTTGATCATCATCCACAATCAATATTTTATATACTTTGTCAGAAAGTTTGGTTTCATTAGATAGCTCGCCCATAAATACTCCATAATTTAGGTACAATATATCTTATCAGAATATATATATTTTCGTCCACCTGCTGAATCGTAACTAAATCTACACAAAGGCTCAAAAATAAAGATAGGAAATATCAAAATAGTCTTTACATTTTTATTGTTCTACCGGGTTGCCACCGGCCCATCGATCGCAATCTTTATCAGCTAATCTAAGATGAAGATACTTTGGATGAAATAGAATCAAACACCGTCGAACAAGAGCTTATTGTTTGGCGGATTGCTAGATTAAGTGCAGAAGAAAAAATTCCATCGCTTCGGAAGGCGGATTTAGTTTAGTCTATGAGGCTAATCTGCTTGCAAGAAAGGGGTATTTATGTCTGCCAATCTCACTTATGAGCAAAGGTATGAGA
>JBGCDR010000096.1:0-17437 GCA_045105515.1 Oligoflexales bacterium | reverse complement strand
GAAGATATTTAATTGCCGAAAATATGGTATTTTTCACTTATCACTGGAAAATAAGAAGATTTTTTAAAATTAATTTCAACCGCGATAAAAAAAACTGAGTTGCAAAGGCAAGAATTTAGTTTCCGACCAGACACTAGATAGAAAGAGAAAAAAGTTATACAAAATTAGAACTAACATCACTCCATAGAACAAGTTCTGTGCCGCTAGGTTTTGCATCAATTGAGTTTGGTAAGCTTTAGGCGTTAGCCACTCATGGGAAAGATTCACTCTGTCAGAAGTTGTGGATTTTATAAGAATAGTTTTTTTCTCATGTGGCTTAAAGGTGAATGTAAATCCCATTTTCCAATTTTTTAGGTCCCGTTGCTGTGGGTCAACTGTGGTACCGGAATATTTGGGTATATTTTGATTTAAAGGAAAGGAGTATGCAGACAACTGATGGATTATATTGTATTTGTAAATTAAGATGAGACTTTTTTCTTCTGGGAAAAGGTTTTCTACCTCAAACCTTTGCCAAATCGCAGCATTTACCATAAATTTATTTGGTATTTCTAAACTTGGGCTAAATCCTGATTCCTTAGCTAGAACCTCTGTGATGCTTAGGCTCCGACTCTCATCAACTAGGTAATCGCCATTTGATTTGGCAAAAAGGAAGCTTTGCTCAAGATCTTGAGTGTCGAGATTATCTGCATTGCAGCCAATAAGAACAAGTAGGTAACAATATATTAAGGCTTTTTTGCAGGCTGTGGCCAATATCTAATCCCTCCTCTAATATGCTAGCATTTCGGTTCGATTTACCTCATGGTTGATTGTAATATTTAAGCAATATAATTATCCTTATTTATCATGGGCCTAGCTGGAGGAACCTCAATTTTAAAGCGGAGATCATAGGGAGGTAAATGTGCCCAGATAGGTGTTTTGGGCAATGTAAATATAGGTAGGAATTGGACCTGAAAAGTGTCTATATTCTTTCTTCTTTTCTGAGCATTTCTTCTTTTTGGTTAACAAAATACCTCATGATCTCAATGTTCTTTGCAGCCACATCTTGGTCTTGACTACTGAGAGCAAGTGATGGTTTCACCTCTCTCAAATAGCTATAGGCCTTTGGGAGCTCTTTTTCTAGCTTTAATTTCTGATCCCAGGGCATTTGATCACGCAAGATCCACATTTTATAAGCGTTTTCAATAACTCCTGAAACGCTTGCAAAGATGGAATGTTCTGTCACAGGGACTGATGAGTTGGCCAAGAAATCTGAGCTATTTATCAGGCCTTTCACTACGTAGTTTACTGGATCACCGTGGTCTCCCTGGCTACAGTCCCATACTGTCCAAAGATCTTCATCTGTACAGAAAGGTAATTCAAAATCTGGAGTAGTCCCGAAATATCCCCAGCGAATTGCTGCGATATCGTACATACCTGGGCCTATATAGTCAGACCGTTCTGCTCGTGGAAGGTAGTCCATGACCGAAGCACTGTGTCCCAAAGTATCTAATTGTGTAGAGCCCTTAAAGTTGTGGCGTAAGCCTAAAACATGACCAATTTCATGAGCAATAGTCTCTAAATAGTAATCTTGCATATATTGCTCAAAATTAGCTTCTATATTAGTTAAAAAGGGTATTGCTGGATTTTCGCCAAGTTCACTGATAAAGCTAAGCCCACCTAAGCTACCACTGAGCTTTACAGAGTCTGCAGCTAGCTGAGAGTATTGGTGAATTTTTTTGTAAGTATCAACGCGGGTATCCCCTTGAATGTAAATGCCTCCACCTACCACAGCACCAGTGTCTGGCATGGTTATCATTTTAGCAACACCAGCCCATCTTAATCCTTGGTCGGTTCCATCAAACCATTTTATAACCATATACCGTGGATCACCCACGTCTATATGTGCTGGCGCAATTTTGGCTTCTAGAGCCTCGAACCCAAAGGCTTCATTCCAAGAAGTTACTGCTTTTTTTGCCACTTCCACATATTGGTCGGGAAAATTTTTTAAGTAAAAGCTAACTTTCTTTCCTTCAATTGGATCAATCCCCGCAAATCTTTGGATAGGAATAAAATCTTCTTTTTCAGGATCGGTCATAAAGTTTGAGCCAAAATAACCAATATTGATTTTTTTGCCCTGACCCACGGTTCTAGTGTCTGAAAAACTTGGTGCCGACTTAAGTCTTTTTAGCCACATGCGAACCCTGACTTTCCCGACCTTTTCACTCACTACTATCATTCTTGTTTGTCCCAAAGAATCGGTCTCAAGCATGACTTGCTCAACGGTATACCGCATGTCGATGACCACAGTGTCTGGATCTTGAGCTATAGCAAGGACTTTTGGAGGTTTTTGACTGATCCATTTACCTTTTTGATCCATAACGGTATGGATTCCACCAACCGATTGCACGAGCTGATTAAATTCCATGTCGTTACCAGATGAAGCAAAGTCGATCTCCCAGTAGTTTTGCTGACGTTTTACATCGAAACTCAATAGAGTTTCTAAAGTTCCATCATTAGACTGACTTTTGACCTTGAGCTTTTTTTGCTCCTCAAGGAATAGTTTTACAGCAATTGGTTGTACCATCATGTTGAGGGCATTCGAGTTGAAGCCATCTGTTGCAGTTACACTCATGCCTAAGTAGAAAGTATCTTCGAGGTCTTTTTCTTCCAGATAGGCATAATTTGGATTATTTGGCCGGCTTTGACTCCAATTTAAGTGTGAGTCTACGTTCATTTCCGGAGAAGAACCGCAGGAAATAATAAGTTGCAAGACAATGGCAAGGTATAAACTTAGGTTCCAAGATGGCCACAATTTTCCAGCATTCCAAAAAGCCATAGCTCCCCTCCATTAAAAATATTCTTGGCTAACTGGTCAGTTTTAACTGGATACTGCATTCTCCGTGCCATTATTTTTATACGATACAATATTCGCAGGCCTAATAAGATACGATTGAAAAATACACAAAAATATTTTGTTGGTAACAAAAGTATACCATTTTAAGGTAACAAAAATTTTTAAATGGTTTATAAAAGTTCAGGCCGAAAAAGATGAAAAAATGATGCGGAGCTTTTCTCTTACTTCAGCTTCATTGGCAGAGGAAATTCTTGAGATTTTTTCTAAACACTCATCAAATAGTTTTCTCCTCGCAACACCATACTCGGTTACATCACGCCTTTCTTTTGTCCAGACAATCAGAGTAGAACCGCAAATGCAATTACGGTATTCTTGCAGACCTATTGCATCGAAGATGGTGGTTTTACGTTTTAAAGATTTGGTTTCTTTATTGTATTCTTCTATAGATGTGTAAATTTTTTTACAGTTATTGCACTTTTTCGGGAAAATGTCGTCGTAGTGATTAGCAAGCTTTTTCTTTACCGACTCAGAGAATAGGGAAATCATTTCAAGCTCGGATACCTCTTTTTCTCCTAGAAGTTGGAGGAATTCTTTATCCAATTCCTTACGGATAGACCTAATCTGTTCCGCCCTACCCTGGAGGTCTTCGTCTGAGTCTTCGATTTTTTGCTCGAGTGCCTTGCTCAAAGCTTCCCCCATATTTCCTCTCCGCTACATTCACTTATCGGAAGCCGCAGGGATTATTAAAAAAAAATTACGTCATTGACTCAGATACAGCTAATAGTCCCATGATTACAACAGATTGTAGAATCGTACTAAAATCTTTTCTTATAAGCTTAAGCCTTGGATATTGAGTTCAACTATGAGGGTTTATGGAGGCGAATGAGTCCTTCTTGAGCTGTGGAGGCAACCAACTTTCCTTCTCTGTTAAAAAACTTGCCGAAATTTAGGCCGCGGGCACCATTGGCATTGGGGCTTTCTAAGGCGTATAGAAGCCATTCATCCATCTTAAATTCGCGATGAAACCACATTGCATGGTCTAGGCTAGCAGCCTGCAGTTCAGGTTGGAGAAAAGAGATTCCGTGGGGGTTTAGTGAAGTCCCCATCAAGCCAAAGTCTGAGGCATAGGCAAGGAGGCATTGGTGGATGATCGGATCTTCAGGCAATTTAGAAATTGTCTTCATCCAATGATAATTAGAAGGCTCGCGCTTTTTTGGAGCAAAGTAGTTCACTGGATTTACCACTCGAATCTCAATTGGCCTTTCGCAGGTTGCTTTGTAACGAAGCTTCTCAGGGATTTTCTCAGCTGCCTTTCTTGCTCTTTCAAGCTCTGATTCCAAGCCATCTGGGCCTGGTACCGTAGGCATAGGGCTTTGGTGTTCCATTCCACCTTCACTGATTTGAAAAGAAATAGATGTGCTGAAAATTGGCCTGCTTTTTTGCTTTGCAACAACCCTACGTGTGGTGAAGCTACGGCCATCTCGGATACGGTCCACCTCATATTCGATTTTCTCTTCAGGGTCTCCTGGTCTGAGGAAATAAGCGTGGAGAGAGTGGGCAAAGCGATTTTCAACAGTGCGGTAAGCTGCTACCAAAGCTTGACTTAACACTTGGCCACCAAAGAGCCTGCGGTAGCCCAGATCCTGGCTATCACCCATAAAATGATCAGAGTCAATTTGTTTTAAGTCTAAGATGCTTAATAGTTGTTCTAGTGCTCCGCTCATTTGAACTCTCCTAAGAATTTTCTTGCTGTTTTTTACCATTTTTAAGCCAAAAGCAAATATAAGCTACGGATTGGTATAATTCTACAATTGAAAATTCAGGAGATCTCTCCATTCGCCTCCCTCGCTAAGCAACGGAGAGTCAGTCGAGATGATGAAGTATGGTAAAGAAGAAATCGAGGTGACACAATTCATTAGGAATTCAAAGAGTCACCCTGAGTGAAGTCGAGCGTAGTAGGAGGGTCTCCCAGGAAAAATTCTAATCCTAGTGCCTAAAAGTCAAGACGTTGTGGTTGTAGTTACGTAAATCAAGGCGTTGGTTAGATATCCTCCCGCTGGACCATCTGATCTCTATATCATGAATTCCTAAAGGAAGTCTGACCGCTCCTTCTGATTGGAGTATCAATTTATGTTTGTTATTGAGTTTTATGGATACAGGTTCACCAAATCTGAGGAGGAATTGGTAATCTAAATATTTTAGCTTATGTGGTATGCGCGGTAGGTTGTCGATGAACGCACAATGTAGTTTGATAGTATTTTGCAATTGTTTACATGTTTTAACATGTGCTAGGCTTCGAATCGATGAGGAGAGACGTCCCCATGTCAAGCTAGTCTGAATATAGATGATAGAATCATTTCTCAATTCCTTAGCAAACTGAGTACTTTCACCATCTAAAATAATTTGACAACCACCCTGGGAAATATTGACGATCTTTCCGGAAAGCAAAGGGGAATTTCTTTGCACCATGTGTTTTAAATTATGGGTTTTATTGTCCGCAAGGTAATCCTCGCAGATAGTAAAATTTTTACTAGTTTTACTATTGCGTCCCCTAAACCTTCTCAATCTATGGGTGCCTACTAGCAGTTTGTCTACCACATTAAGAGGAACCTCACTGATAACAGCAGGTGCTTCCAGCTCGAATCGCTTGTAGTAGCGTGAGCTATGGGGAGGAGCTAGGGTTAGTTCAAAGGATTTGCCATTGACGTGGTTTTGAATTGAGTCAAACCGAGCCTGGCAGTAGAAAGTCTGCCCTTGAAAATACATGGAAATTATTACCGTCTCACCACTAGTAAAGTGCAAGTTTGGGTTTGCTCTGGAACAAAATACCAATTTTTTACCTACCACATTGAGGTAACCTTCCAAGGCCTGTTTGTTAAGTCTGATAAGGGTTACACTGTTTTGCTGATCTAGTACAGGGGTAAAAACTCTATTATATAGAATTTCGTGGTAGGTTACTTGCTGATTGATAGGATAAAAGAATTCCGAAAAGAAATTGTGATTATAGTCTTTAAACTTCATCTTTATTTTAACCTGCGTTTCTCTAAGTTTATTTTTTCTGCCTTGCCCTGTAGCAATTAACTAAGGTATCGCAATTTTCAAACGTGAACTGATGGCATCAGGGTTTTTATTTGTAAAGACAAGGTATTGGAAGTAGCTAAAAAATATTACTGGAAACTGCTTCTAGGTTGTCAAGATTTGTAGACTAAATTTGGTGTTCAAGAACAATATTCTTGAGGCCTTCTACCCATGCCGTATCGGCATTGAGACAGGAAACAAATTTAAACGAGGTTCCTTGGTATGCTAGCCACTGTTCTCTGAGTTCATTACCGATTTCATCAGTAGTTTCAAGGCAATCTGCAGTAAAAGATGGGCAGGTTACCATCAGATTGCGAACCCCTTTTTTATGGAGTTCTTCCACATATAGATCAGTATAGGGCTTGATCCATGGGGTGCGTCCTAGTCTTGATTGAAAACTAGTTGAGAATTCAGATTCCTTTAAGTTTAATTTTTCAGCAACTAATTTGCTAGTTTGGTAGCATTGGTAACGATAACAAAACTGTGGCTTTTCAATATTCTCAGGGCAAGGTTTACTTTTGCAGGGGCCCTTGATATAAGTGCATGCACTTTTTTCAATATGCCTTTCAGGTATTCCATGGTAGCTAAATAATATATGGTCCCAAGCAAAACTACTCGCTTCGTTTTCGATTTTAACTGCAGTGGGCTCTATAAAGCCAGGGTGATTATAGAAACTATGGACAGATTTAAAATTTGGTACATCCCACTTTTTGGCAAATATCTCAGACACTTTTGCAAGGGTTGAACCTGTCGATGATGTTGCATAATGAGGGTATAAAGGCACTATGATGAGCTTATCACAATCCTTAAACCTCTCTAAGGCATCTGGAAGGTTGGGTTCCCCATACCTCATAGCAAAATCTACTTGATAAGCGCTTCCAAGGGTTTGGGCAAGTTTATCTTTTATAGATTTTGTGTTGATGATCAAAGGCGAGCCATCTTTTGTCCATATTTTTGCATAGGATTTGATCGTTTTCCGTGGTCTAAATGGCAAGATGATCAGATGTACGAGAGCCTTTCTCCCAATTGGATTGATATCTATGACTCGCGGGTCATTTAAAAACTCTTTCAAATAAGATCTTATAGCAGAGGTTGTTAGGCTGCTTGGTGAACCTAGGTTTATCAGTAAGACGCCAGTTTTTGCCATTTTTTTTCCAATCGCTCAACAGTTGCATGTCGCATTTTAACCACTCCACTGAAGATAACGCAGGCAAGTTGGTTTTTGAAGTGAAGGTAGCCGCTTTTTTAAAACTTCACCTTCGCGATGGGAGACTATTAAAAAATGAACTTAAAAACTGCGACAATATGATAAAATATACAATAATATCAAATAGATAATATCTAATCAAGGACGCGCAGTTAAAGCTGGATTTGTGAGCTGTCGATTACCTTTCCGGCGACTGGTGTCTAATCTGACCTATTTACTGATATTCGTGGTCACATTATTTACCTAGTGTTTTTCTTATGCCTTGGAGGGTGCTTATCAGAAAGTTAGGACCAAATCTGTATCTGGCATTAGAAGATGATGACTGTGATTTTTCTTCTGCACAGTTTGACCAATCCTTATCAAAAGCAAGCTATGAAAAAGACGTGCAACTTTTTTGGGCAAGCATCGATTATGGACAAAATAAAAGTGCTATTGCTCTAATAAAAAAAATCCTCACTGCACATGGCTACGATCTAAATATAGAAAATGTCCTAGCTACACTAGATAGCTTATGGTTTGGAAATATAGTTCAAACCAAATCGGATAGGCCTGAACCAAATATGCATGCAAGGCGCTTTCTACCTGCAATTAGCTTTTATATGCCGTCTAAAGGAAAATCTGGATTTTTATTAGACCTATTCTACCAAGAGCTAAGGTCCTTAGATGATAAAAAACTCGGACCAAAAGACAAAGAGCAGGTGAAGGTATTAAAAGAAAAAGATCAACTTATAGACAAGCAGAAAAAAGAGCTTAAGGACTTAAGCGAACAAGTTAAGTACTTGGAACATGTCCTAGCTAGAAAAGATGGTGAAGGGGGTGGAGATGTTCAACAAGAGTATCACAAAGACCTCGATATTCGGGTAGGAACGGTTCATCGTATTGAACTAGATCAGCGCTTCTTGCTGGTTAAATCAGGTAGACAACATTTTAAAGTACCTTTTGTTTTTTTGCGGGGTTTTCCCAAAACAGGTGAGCCATGTGCAATTAGAACAATGGCCAAAAAAAGTGGAGTTGATATTATTTTTACCCAGGATGACATCGGTTCTTTTAAACAATACCTAGGACTTGTGGTGGCTACTAACTCGCAAGGTATCTTGAAGGTAAGAATTCAAGAGTTTGGATATTGGCAAATCAAACCCGCAAATGAATATGAAATCCATCTTCTTGAAGATCTTAAAGTTGGGCAGTTTATGCTTTTATCTTTTTTTGAAGACGACTTAATAAAATTTCAAAAAATTGAGCAAGTAAAAAGTTGGACTAAGGATATGGTGACTGAAGCCATAGCCTCGAGTCAGCTGCAGGAAAGTTTAAACTCGAAAAATGAGGAAAATCCTTCTTCATATGAAGGATTAAAGGAAGTGAATTAATGGAAGGTTTAAAACAGAAGAAATACATTCATACGTCTCGAAAGCGATTTGATCCATTGGCTTTTTTAGTCGGAACTGGCTTACTAAGTTACTTGATTTATGTGATTACAGGCGGAGCAGATCTTAGGGTTTTCTGGGATCTTAAAAGTTTGATCATTGTGGCAGGTGGAACCACAGCCAGTCTAATCATTCAATATGATTTTGCTTCTTGCTGGCGCTGTATGATTGATGTTTTGCAGTCGTTCCGAGGCAAGCCAGAGAAAGAAATGTTGGAAACGCTATCACAATTGGACCATGCAATCGTTAATCAGATCGATATAACTGAATTGAGAGAAGCAACTGAGATCAATGGTGAGATACTTAACGATTGTGTGTACATGGTCAAGCAGTATTTGAGCTTTGAAGAAATCGATGAATTTATTACTTCTCGGGTGCAGGACTTATTTTTCAGACGCAGGACCAGTGTTGTCATTCTGCAAAGAGCTAGTGTTCTCGCTCCTTCTCTAGGGCTTTTTGGTACCGTGATCGGTCTGGTTACCTTGCTTAAATCCCTTAGTGATCCAACGTTAATTGGGCCCTCAATGTCCCTTGCTTTACTGACGACAGCTTACGGCTCAGGTTTGTCCTCTCTGGTTATTAGTCCCCTTGCAGGAAGGGTAGAACAAAGCAATGAACAATTTGTGGAAACCCACCGACAGCTTCTCAGCAAAGTTGCGATACTGATTAAACGTTTCGAACGTAGCATTGAAAAAGGCAAGCTTGGGAAGGTTGCATAATATGAGGATGGCAGAGCTAGTTGATCGAGATCGAGAAGAATTGGGAGCGAGCTCATTTTATATGAGCTTTGGCGATTTGATGGTGATCTTATGCTGCTTTTTTGTGTTGATTCACAGTATTAGTAAGGTTGATGTTGGATCTTTTGAACGGGTGAGAACAGAGTTAACTGGTGTTTCTGCAGGTAGTCTCGTGGAATTAGCTGATGATCTTAAGGATATAGCAAAGGACATTAAGGATGTAAATATTAGTTATGATTCAGATGGAGTTCGTATCAACATGGAAACTACAGCCTTGTTTGAGGTGAGTTCGGCTATTGTCCGAGAGGACGGTCTAGCTCCTCTCGGACCAATTCTTAGCCGAATAAAAGGCACCAAGTATATCCTCGATGTGGAAGGGCATACCGATGATCAGGGGCTTTATCGTTACCGGGAGAAGTTACTAGAAACTAACTGGTCCCTGAGTGGTCTGAGAGCAAGTTCTGTTTTGCATCACTTAATCGCGTTTGGTTTTGAAGAAAATCGTCTACGGATAGTTGGTTATGCTGCAACAAGACCAAAGGTAAGTATAGCTGGTAAAAAAGATAAGCGTCTAGAACAAGCTAGAGCAGCAAATAGAAGAGTTTCAATTTTAGTCCACTAGGACAACGGAAAATAGGGTTTAGGTAAGTTTATGAATTTTTGGAAGAAATCGAAAAAAGTGCAGAAAGTTTCCATGAGGATTGATCGAGCTTCCAACTTTCAGCTGACTAAGAATCATGACGAAGCTGGATTTGCATTCTTTGTTCTCGAAAATCTCAGCAAACGCCAAGCAATTGTGATACAAAAGTTTATATTTGAAAAGTTTCGTGCATTTGTCAGAGATTTTGCTACCGATGAAAAAAAAACGGCCAGCATACGGTACCTTTCCTACAAACAAACGCAAAAATATTCGTTTCACCAAGATCGTCATGATTCAGAGTTATTTGTCATCAATGACATAGCACCTAGAACACCGTCCACTGGCTTTGTGACTATAAGCAAGAAATCACTAGGCAAGTTAGCTGAGCTTTTGTATCACAAAGATTTAAAGGAACCTCATGATCTATTAAATCGTATTATTGCTTATCATAAGATATTTCAGTTTACTTTTATCGATAATCAGGAAAGCATGAATAGTGACTTAGCCCTGCGTAAAGAAATTCTCAGTCATATAAGTTCCTATTCTCCACGTTTGGCAAAAGAAGGAGATGTCCCACAGCAGAAGCTCCCAAGCTTAAAGAAAGGGGCAAAGTTGCCACCTCTGCCAACTTCGGGGACAAAAGCTTCAACAAAAAAGACAGGAACTGTCAAAAATTTCGAAACAAAATTAGGAGCGAGGTCGGGAAGTAGCCCCTATGAGGTCAATTATGAAACACTCCTACAAGCTCAAGCACATGCTGGTAAGAGCCCTTTAAAAAAAGAAGAAAAACTAATTAGCACCAGTCCGGTTTCCCAATATCCACTCACTCTAACAACTTCGACCGTCAAGCAGTTTGATGGGAATCCACTCGAATGCGAGTTTAATCCAGATGAAATTGCTAATCTGAGAAAAAACTTCTTAAATGATGCGGAAAGCGAGTTTTATCTTGGTTTTGAAATGGTACAAGCAGTCTTTAAGAAGGATAAAAAGTTTAAGTCCTTTACCTTTCCCTTGTACTATATGAAGGTTGGACTTAAGCAGGCAAATAGGATCCTTTATATTGAACCAGTTGAAGACGGAAGGTTTTACCTTAATCATCTTGCACTCGCTAATCTGGTGGAAACTTTTAATAAATCGACAAGTAAAGACAATCTCGAGCAATTTTTCTCGACGCTATTGGCTCAGAACATGGAGGTTGGAGGAAAGATTAGTCGTGTCTACTTATCTCGCAGCTTTCCTGTTGCCGAGGAGTATTTTACCCGAACTAGAGAAATTCTTATGGGGGATGCTGGTGCTGATGGCAAACGGGGAATCCTTGCAGATTTGAAAGTTATTGGCATTGAATGTGATATTGAAGATGTCTTCCTTTATAAAAGTAAAAAGCATCTGAGTGTCCTTTCTCAGGCCCTAGAAACTGACCTTAATCAGATTTGGCAGCTAGCACTGGATGAAATTCCCCGCTTTGATGCTTCTCTCTTAGGTTTATTTCTTCAAGGTCAATCGACGTTTGAGTCCAAAGAAGCTCCCAAACCCGAGGCAGCTTGGATGCCAGGAGCACTCCCTCCAAGCATGAAGAAATTAATGAACCGACTTGCTCTTTATGACCTGGTAGTTTTAGAAGGACCTCCAGGTACTGGTAAAACCCATACTATTCGTAACTTAGTTATAGATGCTCTATGCAGTGGTAAAAGACTGATGGTGGTCAGTGATCGGGCTTCGGCAGTAGAAGCCCTGGTAGATAAACTCCATGAGTATTTTTTGTCTTATGCAAAGTCTGAAAGTGAAAAAGAAGAAATGAAGCTGCTGTGGACGAGCTGCCTTCCTTGCATTGGAGAGTTGCCAGAAGATTCTTTTAACCTTGATGGTCTGATGAAAAGAATAAAAAGTCAATTAGTCCTGGACTCAGAAGTTGCTCCAAGGCCAAAATCATCAAAAATTAAAGATATTGATCAGGAATTTGAGAAGATTCTCGATAAGTGGACGCAGGTAAAACAAGAGCTTGGTGAACTCTTGGAAGATCAGCTCAATCCTGAAGTAACTGCAATGATCGGTTCCGCAACCAGAAGAGGGCAGCCTTCTAGTCGTAAGGATATTGATGATCTCCTGAGCTTTATTGAGTTTTTAGATTCGTCTTTTCGCGATGCTTATACCAAGAAAAAAACGACGGGTGTCGAGGTTGCGGAACGATTTATAAAGTTGCGTAATTGGTTGTGCACGGAAGAAGGCAAACCATATTACCGTTATTTTCAATTTAATTTTTCTGGTAGCGAGCAAAAGCATAGTTTTGAAATTCTAGAAAAAGCTATAATGACTATTGAAACCCTAAGACCAACAAATTGTGAAGAGTTAATTGATGCTCTCACCGAGCTGGGAAATGAATACCTCACTAAAGTCTTTGCAGATTTATTCAACGAGTTGAGCCCCCCGAATCAGTCATGGTTCAAGGCCTTCAAAGAAAAACTTAAAAGAGGTTTTAAGTATCCTTTGCATCGGAATGTACAATTGCTAAACGAAAAAATGCTTGAACATAAATTTCTTATAAATGCCCTAGAGCCTCTTGAGCATGCCATTAAAAAGGAATTTAAAAAAGTTCACCGTTTTTTAGATCCTAATCCACATACTGAGCCTTTTCCTTTAGTTCTTGAATTATGCCTCTATAAAATTGCCTTAAAGAAAAAGCTAAAAAGACAGGAACCCAGAGCTTATCGTAAAACTCCTTTTCAACTACTGAATGAACTGAGTCAGCTGCAAAAAAAGAAAGATCATTTGGTTACTGAAAAAGTCTTTCAAGCCCTGGGTACCATAGGTCAAACTCTCAGCAGCACTCTTACGGGAGATCGTACCCCGCTAAAAACAAAAATTAGTTTTTTGTGCGATCAAGTTGCTGCAGCACCAAATTTGGCAAGTTGCCAAGATGCTTTAACACAGTTGCAAGAAAGCCTTTGGGAAGCTTATCCAATCTGGGTTTGCAGAAAACAAGTGGTTCCTTTGCTTATGCCTTGTAAAGAAAAGTCAGTTCACTTAATTGTTGTCGACGAAGCCACTCAGTGTCGTGTTGAAGATACGCTGCCCCTCCTACTGAGAGCAGAGAAACTCATGGTCGTAGGTGATGATAAGCAGACAGTCCTTTCTAAAGAGTCTGCAGTGGATGACTACCTCTACAAAGAGTTTAACCTTGCTGAGCATCTTGCAGCTGCTCAGGCCACAAGTATCAAGGGAGGTGGTTCCCATATTTTTGGTTTGCTTAAGAATATTCAACAAGCTTCGGTGCTTCTGGATGAACATTACCGCTGTCCTCCTGATATAATCTCTTATTCAAATCGGTATGTTTATAATGACCAACTTAAGATTATGCAGTGGCTTAAAAAAGGCGCTTACCCTGCAGTGTACGTTGATTATAGTGAAAAGGAAGCAGAAGCAGGTAAGAAACCAAGTTCAGGTCCTTATAAGGGGCTTGATGTTGATATGATCGAGCGTTTTCTTGAGTTTATTGTCCAAGAAATTAAACAAATTGAAAGACAATTCGGTAAGAAGGTGAACGTAGAGACAGATGTGGCTATTTGCTATTTCTTGCTCAAAAACAATGCTTACTTCGATGACAATAAATCAAAATTTCTAGCTAAATTGAAGCGTGGACGAGATATATTAAGTGGTGCTGGCGCTGCTTTGCAAGGAAAGGAACGCGATTTTATTTTCTATTTCTGGGACTGCTACAAAGGCAATTTTGCTTCATTTAAGCAAGGGGATGATGAAAGTAAACGAAAAGGTGAGCTAAATGTTTTGATGAGTCGGCCTAAAGTGCGCGCATACCACTATCTCCATCAAAATTTTGGTGACTTAGCACATGGTAAAGCTTCTATATCAGACTATTTGTGGAGTACCTTTCAAGGTAATCAGAATGAAGAAGAAGCCGTTAAAATGCAGATGCGTAGAGAGGAGCCCACAGAAGATCATCCAATTAATCGCGGAAGTGGTCAGCTGATGCTTTCACTTGTGAAGTTTCTTTGGGATAGAGATTCAGGAGAGCTGCAAGAAGACTTAATTAAGAAGAACTTCCATGCTCAGTATAGTGAGACTGTTGGCAATCCTAAATATGCTGTGGACCTTATCCTTAGTCATAAAAAGCCTGGTTTTGATGGTAAGTCCCTATGCATTAAGGATATAAGCTGCTTTGCTCCAGGTGATCAGGCTGCTGATGAAGTAATTGATTATTACTTTCAACTTCAAAGAGCGAAACCTAGCTTGAATCCTATATTCTGTTTTGTCCATGACCTGATCGAGCAAGAAGGTCTTGTCCTCGAAGAAATCAAAAAAAGCTTGATACGAAAGTAATTTCCTGGTGACATCCTACAGCCAGCAGCTATCAGAATGATACCCAAAAGACAAAGGAGCTTGCCTGTGATCCATGCTAGTTGGAATGGAGAAAAATCTAACTTAGAAACCTTGATGATACCTGCCTTAGATAGGGCCTTTCTCTTTGGTGATGCAGTTTATGAAGTTGTTAAGGTTTGCAATCAGCAAGCAGTGATGCTGGATCAGCATATGCTACGGCTGGAAAGAAGCTTAAAAGAGATTAAAATTACCTATAATTCTAGGTTATTAAAAGAACGTATCCTTGATTTGTTGTCGGCGTCGCAGCTGAAACATGGGATGATTTACATTCAGATTTCTAGAGGAACTGGTGAACGAGTTCATGTCCCAACTAAGCCTCTCGAACCAAATTGCTTAATTTTTTGTAAAGAAACTCCCCTCGATCCTTACGTTGATTTACGTAAAGTTGGTGTTAAAGCTTACTTACATCCCGAGATTAGATGGCGAAGGTGTGATATCAAGACTGTAAATCTCCTTGGCAATGTTTTGGCATTGATGGAAGCCAAAGAGTCAGGATTTGATGAAGCCATTTTTTATGATGAAAACGATCTGATTACTGAGGCTCCTCATTCAAGTGTGTTTATGGTAAAAGATGGCAAGGTATTTGCAGCACCTTTAACGAATCAAATTCTTCCAAGTATCACTCGGAAATTGGTTCTGAGTATATGCGCTGAGCTGGACTTGCCAGTTTGCTTAGAGCACTTTTCAAAATCACAGCTCCTTGCCGCTGACGAGGTATTTCTTGCAGGTACTTTGTCAGAAGTTCTGCCAGTT
This sequence comes from Oligoflexales bacterium, assembly GCA_045105515.1. Classification (GTDB taxonomy): domain Bacteria; phylum Bdellovibrionota_B; class Oligoflexia; order Oligoflexales; family Bog-1112; genus JABSRF01. The sequence goes on along the minus strand of JBGCDR010000096.1, from coordinate 2,373 downwards.
ACAATGGTGGGCGGGATTATGGTATCTATGGGTAAACCAGGCTCTTTCTCTTTGACTCTACAACAACAATTTCGCTTAAATTACAGAAGGTAAGTCAAATACCATACAATGATATGCCATATTAAATACTTCGTAGAAAGTATGTATCTTCCTGAAATCAATGGAAAAAATAAGTCTCGGATTATTGCTAATACCATTAGCCTTTGGTATGTTTGAATAAATTAAAATCTAATTAATTTTCGGCAAAGAGCGATTAGCTGGTTTGTGAAGAACCGGCATGCCAGGCTTCGCTCCGTGTCTTGTGGAAAAGGGGATACCTATGGGACGAGCACGAATTATTTTTGCATTAATGATGCTTCTCGGCGTCACCAAAATAGCCTTATCGAAATCAGAATTTTTAAGCGAACAGGTTGGATTAAACCAAAGTGAAGTTACCTATGCGTCGCATTATCCAATAATCCTACATCATGGTGTGTTTGGTTTTAAAAAGATACTCATTTTGGAGTATTTTTACAAAGTGCCTGAAACCTTAAGAAACCTGGGATACGAAGTTTTTGTCACCAAGGTTAATCCTATAGGTAGCATTGCTGAGCGGTCCAAACAACTTGGAGCACAAATTGATGAGATTTTGCGTATTACCGGTAAAAATAAGGTGAATATCATTGCTCACTCCATGGGTGGGCTTGATTCTCGGTATTTGGTGTCGGAGCTTGGCTATGAAGATAAAGTTGCAAGCGTATCCATGATTTCTACCCCTAATCGTGGGTCTTATATTGCTGATATCGTGGTTAAGGCCTTCGGTGCCCACAAAAAAGTTCGTGAAGCTGTACTTAATCTAATTGGAGTCCCTAAAAAGAAAGGCTTGATTGCTAAGGCCTTGGAAGCAATTTCCAATAATTCTGAGAAATTTTTAACGACATTTAACGAGCGGATTGCCAACAATGCTGCCGTCTATTATCAGTCCTGGGCGGGGGTAACATCAGCACGGGCAGAAAAAGGTTCCAGCAAGGCTGATAAGGTAGGACCGCTTTTCTTTTTACCATACTGGATATTAAAAAAGCGAAACGGAAATAATGATGGTCTTGTGACAGTGGATTCAGCCAGATGGGGACACTATAGAGGAATGATCCCCGCTGATCACCTGGATCAGGTTGGATTTTGGTGGGGAGCTACTTCGCCAAAATATAGGCATCTGTTATTTTTCCAAAAAATTGCCAGTGAACTAGCACGAAAAGGCTTCTGACTCCTGCTTCGAGTTTTACCTACATAAAAGTCGTTTTTATAAACCTACCTACTTTTAGGTAGGTTTTTTTTATTTTGCCCTGATAGAGCTTAGTGCAGCCTAAATTGAAGAGCAAAGCTTAAAATTCACTATCTTTTCATTTTATTTTAATACTTTATATCTTTAACCCTTTTCAACATTCTATAAATAGATGGCCTATGCAAGCCAGAAATTCGAGCAGCCTCTGCAAAATTTTCTTTCGAAGCCTCCATTAACATTTTTAAATACGCATGTTCGCTTTTAAGTTTAAAATCAGTGTAATTTAAAGACTTATTGATTTGCTTTGGGTGAGCAAACTCTGATACAGCATCCTCTTCATTTTCCATCTTAAGAATCAAGTTATCGTCAGACATTAACACAGATCGTTCAATTACATTTCTCAATTCTCTCACATTTCCTGGCCAACTGTATCCTTGCAGGGCCTTATGCTGAGCATCTGTGAATCGTAAATGCTGTATTTTGAAGTTCTGCGAAAATTTATTGAGGAAAAAATTTGACAGCTCTTTTATATCATCCTTCCTTTCCCTTAATGGTCGAGTATATAGTGTAAGCACGGAAAGACGATAGTATAGGTCTTGTCGAAATCGACCGTTTTTTATCTCACTTTTTAGATCACTATTTGTTGCTGCTATGATTCTTATATCTATTTTTATTGGTTTCGTAGAGCCAACAGGATAAATTTCTTGTTCCTGAATTGCTCTCAATAACTTGCTTTGAAGATTCAGAGGCAAGTCGCTGATTTCATCAAGAAACAGTGTAGATTGATCAGCTACTTCAAAAATTCCTTTCCGATCTTCTTTTGCATCGGTAAAGGCTCCTTTCCTAACTCCAAATAACTCAGCTTCCAGAATTGATTGAGAAAATGCGGCACAATTTACAGATATCATAGGTTTTTTAGATCTCTTGCCGGACAGCATGTGAACAGCTTTTGCTACAAGTTCTTTTCCCGTTCCAGTAGAGTTGTCTAACAATTGATAAAACCCTTTGGTAGCTTAATTTATGTTATTTTATAGTTCCAAAGACCTGCTGCTGCGTAACCTATTTCATCACGAAGCTTATCAATTCTGACTCTTAACTTTGAAGAAGCTGCG
>JBGCDR010000095.1:0-43717 GCA_045105515.1 Oligoflexales bacterium | reverse complement strand
ACGCAGCTTCTTCAAAGTTAAGAGTCAGAATTGATAAGCTTCGTGATGAAATAGGTTACGCAGCAGCAGGTCTTTGGAACTATAAAATAACATAAATTAAGCTACCAAAGGGTTTTATCAATTGTTAGACAACTCTAATGTTATTAGGGTTTTATATAATTCATAAAAATATAAAGTTTCAGTATTTTTTTCCGATGACTAGCTGGGGTAACCCTTGTGAATTTACCAATTAGTATCTATATACTATATAAATGAAGTAGAAAAAGTTTATTAATTTAAGAAGGATATGCCAGTTGTGTTTTTTAGACTAAAGGTACAAATTATCTTCTTAATCTTGATAGGTCTTCTCGCCTGTAAAAAACATGTAGGCATTTCTCCCAACGGTTTTCGAAATCTTGGACCAACCTTAGGAGAAAATGAGAAAAAAATAGAACTTGCTTTTCTAAAAACTAGGATCAAAGAAATTAAAGAATTTACTATTGGTGAGCATATTGGCATAAGTTTCGAATTATTTCCAACCAATGGTGCGGACTTTTATCGCTTTTACCTGTGTAGTTCTGAAGAGAATAAATGTAACCCCTTAAAAAGTGAACCTAAAGATTTTTATCTCACTACCCATCAATTTATCAACCCTCCAACTGGTAAAATAGAGGTCTTTGTTGCAAGTTGTGTAAATTTCAAGAAAGTTAAAAATTCGGATAGAAACTGTGGACCGTTTACCGTATCAGCATTTCGACTGAATCCCAGTAAAAACACAGAGACAAAAGAACTGCTTGAGGAAAGAGAAAAAATTATTGAGAAAAATAGGGAAAATTGCCATGATTTTTTTGACAATATTGAGGTATATTACAATAAAATGATAGCCACTCATAATTTTGCCCAAGACGCTTTAGTCCAAGCAGTGCAAAAGCAATTGGATATGGGAAAAGAGCTAAACTGTGAATTAATTTACAGTAGCGTATACCAAGACCTAATCAGTGAAGAAGCCACAGAGAGCTCTGAAAGCTCAGAATCTGAAAAAAGCAAAGTTTGGACCCCAGCTGCAATCACTTTGATAAGCTTAGGTTCGATCTCGGCGGCTACAGGAGTTGCCTATATGGCTAAAGGAGTCTATGAAACCAACTTTGCAAAAATATTCGCCAAAAGTATATCACTAGTACAAGCTGAAGATGATGAGTACGCAGTAGCCTTGAGCACTAGCAAAGAACTACAAAAGAAATTAGAAAAAAATCTTGGTAATGCTTTTCAAGAACTAAATCTTGCAAGTAGCAAAGATCGGGAAAAGCATAGTCTATTGCTAGGTCTGAAGGAATTGTATTATCAGCAAACTGAAGCCATAAAAAAAGGTCGAGCTAGGTTAAAGGCTAACAAATCAAAAATTGAGAAAAGTATAAGATAACTTGTATAAGGGATTAAGAAAATGGTGCAAACCGTGTATTTAATATTGCTAGTCCCAGTGATACTAATAGGCACCAGTTCTTGTAAAACTAAAGAGATTAAACGCCCTATTCGTTCTAGTAATTCGCTTGGTTTTTACTTGAGTCCACTTGAACAACTAGATCGTTTAATTAGCTTAGATCCCGAAGCGCCAGACTCACAATTGCTTAATGGTATTGAAAATGACCGCTTAAATCCATTTATAAAGCCTGAGCATATCGCTAAAAATAAAGCTGAGCAAGTTCCTTCTTTATTCAAAGCAACTGATTATCTAAGTTCTAATAGCCGTGGAGGATTGAATAAATTCAAGATCGAAAAAGTACAAGAACGGCTTTGGATAGAATTGAACCCATTAGCAGTCCTGAAACAAAAGGCTATTGAGCTGGTAAGTGAAAAGGGTATAATTCCAGAGGATAACTACGGACATTACGTTGTAACCCGCCTTTCTAAAGAACAAAATCATGAAAATCCTAAGAACATAAAAATCCTTTTTAAAAAGCTTGGTTCGGTCTCAAGTTTAGATCAGTTTGAAAAATTGCTAAAAGCTCAATATACTATTCCAAATAGTTATCTAGAAGATTTTAAAAGCCGTTTTAACATCGGTGACTTTGATCCTTCTGATATTCTTCAAAATCATGGTTTTAGGGTAGATGATCCCTCACCAGAGTATAAACCAATTAAGCGAACCTTGCGTGATGAACTGCTACGGTATAGTAAAGAGCTTAACTATGAGCAAAAGCTAGCATTGTATCAAACCATTCAAGACCAGATAAAAACTGATGATAGTTTGGCTTTTTTGAAGGGGCAAATTTTTCGCAAAGAAGCGGCTAGAAAAATTCCTTTCTCAGTACTTATGGAAGCTATGGTTGAGAATCGTAGTGTATTTGGTCCCTATATAATAAAAAAAATACAACAAGAATATAGTCGCATTAATTCAATGAAAATTGCCTTAAAAGAAGATGTACAAGGTTTTTTGAAGAAATCACAAGCAAGAAATCTAAGTCCTAGTGAGTCTGAAATGTTTTTGGAAAGAGCTAGAAAACTGATTCCACAGATCTTAGGTGAAGGTTCACGAGTTTTGCAGGCAGGGAGCTTGGGGATTGTTTTTGAAAACCATGAAAACAAAATCGTAAAATGGGTTCCTGATGAAGTCATTGCCAGTCTTTTAGATGATAAAGGTAAATATCTGGCTGTAATTCAGAATATTGATGCCGGTCAGGGAATTAGCTACCCCCGCGATGTGCTTGATGCTGGGATGGGTGATGAGTATAGGAGAAGATTGCGAGATGAGTGGCAGATAAAAGTTGATGAAATAGATGAGTTCCTAGCAGAAACTGACCTTGCAGCAGAGGTGGAAAATGGAGAAAAAGTTAGTTCGTATAATACAATTTTTCGTCAAAATAATAAGAAAGTAGGTGAAATAACTGTTATATCAGGAAATACTATAGATGCAGCTGTTGTAAGCTCAGAGCTAGTCCCAGACCTTGAAAAGCGTGAAAAAATAGCTTCCCGGTTTAATATTCAGGAAAAATCTTTAGGCTATGATTTAAAATGGTTTAATGATCCAAAAAACCATTCGCGTATTTCTTCAAATCAAAGAATTCAGATTCAGAATTCTTTGCAGAAGCTTATGGATATACACTTTCAAGGCATGTTCTCTGGCAACTATTTTCATGGAGATTTGCATGAAGGAAATATCAGGATTGAGCTACATGAAGAGGGTAGTAAGACTGATGTTAAAAAGATTGGTATGATTGACCTTGGAACTATTGGCTATTTGGATCTTATTGAACGTCAGTCCCTTAAAGGAATATTTGATCTTGAAATTGCCAAGAAAATATTAGAAGATCCCGATATAATTGAAAAAATACTATATTATAATTACAATAGCCTTCCTGATGAACAACGGCAAGTCTTGGTCAAACGCGATGGTTTTAATTTCTCTATACCTCAAAATTATCAAGAGGCCGAAATCGGAAAATTAGATTCAAGAATTAAATATTATATGACCGGACTATCAAAACAAGGGTTCAATCTTAGTGTTGATGGATTTAAACTTGGTGAGTTTAAAACTTTTCTGGAAATTTTTGCAGGTAAACCGGTGCCAAATGATGAAGCCTTACGACTTCTCGGTTTGCGTAGCAATGTAGTGGCTCTTTTTAAGGCTACCTCTACCGGTGTGGGAGTGGTGCATGCGTCTAATCTCCGTGCAGGCAATTACATCAGCACGGCAGATAGACCTCAACAAGTGGCACAAAAATCAGTGGCAGACTTCTTCAATTATTTGGGCAAGATTAATGCTTATAGTTTAGAACCAGAGAGTGCAGAGTTGCTTGTAGAACAGTCACAAATGGATCGTTCAAGGTCAGGTATTTCAGGGGATATGCTTGACTATATGACTCAAAGAAGAAAAAGAGGGGTTTCTTTAGAGGCCAATGCTGAGGCTATTTGGCGGGATGTTTTTCTGGTTGAAAGTGAAAGACTGATGATGCAAGACCAACTAGAGAAATTAGTAGCTGAAAGGCAAGTATTGAGTGAACAGCTTGAAGATTTAAATCGATCCAACCTAGAAGAGAAAAACAGCAAAACTGCAAATGTAGACCTATTAGATGAACTACAAAAACAACTTTTAAGAAAAGATGAAATCTATAAAGATTCCTTGTCTACACTAGAGAATCAACATGCTAGAGATATACAAGAATTACAAAAGAAAATTAGCGCTCTGGAAACTGGAAAGCTTGCTTCTGAGCAAGAAATTAACCAATTAAATAAATATCTTAAAGATTTACAGGAAAAACAAATTGCTAATCAAAAACTACAAAATGAATACACAGACTTACAAGATACCTCTCGTGGCTTGGAGACAAAGCTTAGAAACTTAACAGAGCTAAGCAGTGGAGAAAAAGAAGGTTTGGAGCAAGTAAATCGACAGTTGCAGTCTAGCAATGAAGAGCTGAAGGCTAAGCAAAATCAATTGACTGCTATTCACGATAAAGCTATGGATGATCTAAATAGTAAGCTTGAAACAGATTTAGCAAGCCGTGATAATAAGATAAGATCTTTGCAAGAAACTCAGAGAAACCTTGGTAAAGAAATTCAAAAAAGCAAGGTAGTTATCCGAAATTCAAATTCTGTCCAAGAAAGCCAACTCAGACGTTTGGTAAAACTAAACGAAGAATTAGATAGAGTTCATATACAGTTACGAAAGGCAATTATTTTGGAATTAGAGAATAATAGGTTGCGGGAAGATCTGCAAGAACTCACAGAATTTAGAGAGAATATTAGATTTTTGTTTGCCCAACTAAAAAAGGCACAGTCCGAAAGCTCAAACTTTGTTAAGTCGATAGAAATTGAATTTAAAGATGTAGAGTCTAGCAGAATGCTAAAGGAAATACAATTGCTCCTGACAAAGATCAATGGCCTGAATCAGCGATTAAGTCAAAGTCCGACACAGGAAGAAAAAAATCAACTTGAGCAAAATTTAGAGACAAAAGAACTTGCAATAAGTGATTTACAAACCGCTCTTGAAAATAGGCCAAAATCTAGTGAAGTGGTAGCTTTAAACCAAGAGTTGTCTAGAAATCAGAATAAGCTTGAAGCCCTTAGAGATCAGATTGAACAAATGTCTAAAGTTCAGGGACATCTAGATGATGAAAGGCAAATTTCGACTCAAATACGCACTGATCTTAAAACTAAAGAACAAGAGTTAGGGCAAGTAAAGGATGATATAGCGCTCCGTCAGAAAAGCTTAGATCAATTATCCCGGGAGTTTGATAAAAGGGATTTACAGCATGAAAAAGAGATTGAGAGCTTTAGAAAGCAGCTTGAATCAGCCAGAAAACGTTCAGCTCAATTTGAACAGTCCGAAGAGGACAATCGCAAGCTACAACAAAGGATTGCTAGCGGTGAGGCGGAGTCAATATTGCTTTCTAAGAAAATACAAAGCTTGGAAACTGATTTTCAGATCAGCGAGAAAAAAGCTAAAAGTGAAATAAATCGGCTCAAGGAGCAAATTCAAAATAAAGCTGATGCAGAAGGTCAACTCAAGCAAAAAGTTTCAGATTTAGAAGAAAAAATGCAGGTTTCTGCAAGGGAATTCTCTAGTAAAGAAAAGGCCTTGCAGGTTGAAAAGTTGGAAATTGAGCGTGATTTAAAAGATTTGAATGATAAGTTGAGTCAAGCCAATAAGGATTCAATTGGTAAGCAAAGACAAATACAGAAATTACAAGCCGAACTTAATAAGTCATTGGCAACATTGAGAAAATACAATGATATTGAGGGAAAGCTTCAGGATGCGAACACGAGGATAAATTTATTGAAAAAGGAAGATTCAAATATTAGGGCTAAAGTTACACGCTTAGAACAAGAAAGAGCGACTTTCAGGCAACATAATATTGATCTTACTGAACAGTTAGGTGCAGCGAAATCTGATATAGCCTCAATGAAGAAGTCACAAATGAATAATTCAAGGTGGGAGGAATTACAAACTCGTTTAGAAGAAAGTCAGGCTAGAAATAAAAAGATTGCTAATGAGTTAAATGAAGCTCAGGTGCGTAACAAGAGTCTGCTAACAGATCTAGAAACAGCTAGATCCGAAGCAAAAAAAATTGGGGAAGCTCCAACAGTTGTGCCGCAAAGAATGAATCCTATTTTAGCAAGATCCCAATATAAGCGCCCAGTTATCAATATTAATAGGCATACAACTCACATAAATAAGGCTGCATTCAAAGGTCTTGGAGCTTTGTATTTTGGTGTTGGAGCTAGCTTGATTTCAGGAGGATCTATCCTCATCAATGAAGGAATTAAAAATTCAAATCAAGGTAGATAGTGTAAGGAATGAATATTACTTCACTTCGGTTGCATCCAATAAACCTCTGCCTCAGGAACAATTTTAAGAGACCATGTTCCTGGCAAGTCAAAGCCAAAAGAAGGACGAACTCTAATTAAAAAAGCTTTTAAAAACCAATCCTGATTTAAGTCAAATACAGATTTTTCTTTAAAATAATCAAGATCTGGTATATCTGCCTCAGAATATTCCATATCGCTCATCATGTGAGATGGTCTGGAATTAAGTCCTTTCATAGTACTAAAGACAGCACTAAAATAGGCCCTCATTTTTTTTCTAGAATTAGATCTAGTATCATCGTCGCTATCAGCGAAACTTAACTCAGTCAGTGAAAACATAAGTAGTATAATTACTATTGACTTGTGAAAATTCATTTTTTCCTTCCAAGGTAATAATTACCAATTTACATTTGTGTATTCGACTCTTACCTCACCAAAGCCTGTTAGCTTGGCAATTCCAACGCTTCCTCCGAGCGAAAGCTTATACTCAGTGCGAAGCTCTTTGAGTTTCCAGTATTCTTGTTTGTTCTTAGAAGCTCTCTTGGTGAAAAACCTCGCCATTTTTTCAGCTTTTACTAAGCCTTTTCTAAAGCGTCTTCTATCGATCTTATAGATTGTCCCTGATTTGGTTAATGGGCCATCAAGTTGAACAGGAATGCTTTTAATTTGATTAGACTTAGCATAATTGACTAGGTTTTTGTTAAATTCGTCAGTAATGTAGTCAAAGCTTGCTCCCTCAGGTAAATCTCTCATAAATACTTTCTCACTTTTTTCGCTATTTCTCTTAAAATATAGGCGTCCAGAAAGTACTCCTTTTAGTTTCGCTACTCCTACGCTCCCAGATGCCGCTTGACCAATAATTATTTGAAAGTTTTTTGTTTTCCAACTTGATCCAAATGGTTCTCGTTGTACGAAAACTCCCATGTCCTCGCTAAAAGAACTAACTAATCTGGCAAAAGACTCAGCGGCTAATATGTCACGAGGTGAATAGTTTTTATTCTTGTTTGATTTTAGATGTGAAGGCTTTACCTCGAAGTCGAAGCGAATAGTCACTGTTCCGCCGACTTCGAAAAAAGATATAGGCTGACCCGATGCAGCGAACGAAAACCTCAAGCGAAAACGGTAAGGCGACCATGCATATATGGAGGTCTCAGGAACTGAACGGAGCATTGTCCTAGCTTTTTCTACGCCATCTTTCAATCCTTTCAGCATCAGTGTTCTATTCCTGACCTTGCCAGCGCGGTATGCTGTTGTGGCGATCTTCTCTAGAGTATTGTCAATGTCTGGTTGGGGTGTATCCCAAGAAAAATTTGCAGCAGCTGATTCTTCTAATGAAGCCCTATCATTCTCGGATTTAATGGTGGATTTTTTGAACCAACGAATTTCGGTAGCCACCTGTCCTTTTAAGGCTAACACCCCAATGGAGCCACCAGCTGAGATCGCGAGCTGGGACCTAATCACCCAAAGTTCCCAGTTACTAAGCGATTTGTTTGCATATCTGCTTTCCTCTATTAACTTGTCGTATGAGTCTCCTTGTGCTTCAAAAAGATCATCTACTTCTTCTTCAAAATCGCTATCTGGGTCTTCCCATTCATTTCCGAGATAATCTTTATTATTCAAGTCCTCAGGCAGCATATACCAGCTCTTTGGCATACTAGCATCTGAAGTAAATTGGCTTTGATTTGCGAGAATGGTGCCAAAATAAGGTACACCTAAAAATAGGACAATCACATATACCAATTTTTTTAATCTTAATTTAAACATGTTTAAATTCTCCTATCATCTCTGTTTTTTTCTAAAGTATAGACGTATGCGTGGAGTTGCGGCCAAGGTCGCGACTCCTGCAATTCCTACTTTTCCTTCAATTCCCATCCCTATATTGAACCATTTAATTCTCCATTCGTTGCCGTTAGAGGTGAAAAGTTTATCTGCTGGTACCAAAGCAGAGTCATGAATATCTGCTAAAGTTTCTCCTATTCTTTTCGAGTACTTGCTTTTCGTTACTTTCAGATCCTTCTCACCTGCTTTATCAATTCCTAACAAATGAATCCCACTTATGCACGAACAACAATTTATCAACAAAAATATTATTGGTATTTTTCCAAGCGTCGTACCTGGTCTCATATTTATCTCCCGAATATTTTTTTTATAAAAAAAAATAAATCAAAAATCATTATCCATCTAACATTTGAAAAATATTTCTGTAAAGCAGATTCTAATTTATTAACTTAATCTTTAAACAAAATTTAAAATCCTGAGTAATGTCCAATGATTTTTTTGTCTGTTTTCACAAGAAATATAATTCCCTTGTGATATCAGCCTATTTTTTTTAACCAAAAATATTCATTTTTGTTGAAAATAATTAGTTAATTAGCATGAAAAAAGAGTTCTTTGCCGAAATGACAGGCAATACATAAGTAAATTCAGTAAAGTAGAGCTGAGTGTCTTATTGAGCTTGATTAGGATGATGATATTTTAAAACTTTTTTATATAATTTTTTGAAACTGATATTTGATGGTATTTGATCTAGATTAAAAAACGATAAATCGATATTTGTAGATAGTGGTACTCGCTGAGAATGTTTAATCTGGTCACTAGATTTATAAAATAAAGTATTTCAATTGTATGATGTTTGTTTTAGGAAATATAAAGATTTTTTTTGGGTTTTCATATTTATAAAATCGATAGACTTTTATTCAATTATCTATTTCCAAATGATTCCAAATATACCGCAAAATGGAAGGTGATATTTGTTAGTCAAATATTCAATAAGGAGTTTGAATATGGAAGAATAACTATCTAAATATATGGGTATTAAGAAATATGTTACACTTGAATCTTTCTGTTTTAATACGGGTCACAATTCTTTTGGAGGACACATGAAATTCAATGGTGTTTTATTAAACCTACTTATTTTAATGGTCTGTCAGACATCTTATGCAAACTCCTTTCATTGGAGTGAGTATATTGAGGACCATTGGGATAAACCCAGACATGAGTGTATTATAAAATCATCAAGATTTAATAAAGAAACTTGGTATTATTCTTGGAATCAAGAGAGGCAAAAATCAGCCGAATCTGCAATGGATATTTGTCTTTCGGAAAGTAAAAGGCCAAAAACATGTAAGCCTTTGACTTGTCTCCAGGTTCGAAGTCATAGATGGATTCAGTTTCATCTTGAGAATGTCAGTGGTCGCAATATTTTTAGTTGGGTTATTCAGAACTGGAATCGAGGAGAGTTTGAATGTAACAGTGAAGCTGGTTTTTATGACTCATGGTTTTTCGGTTTTGGACTCTCGCTTGACAAAGCTCAGGAAAATAGCCTTGATCATTGCGAAAGAAACGCAAGCAAACCGCGTAAATGTAGCTTAGGATCTTGCTATGAAGTTAAGAGCGATGAATGGATTGAACTCCATTCAACTGATGCCGCTCTTACGAGGCAATGAAAGAAAAAGAAAAAACCAGCAGTTTATTGCAGGTTTAAAAATATTGTACAGGCAGCTCAGACTTTGCACCTAAACATTACGAAATAATTTGTGAAATTACATTAGATTGGTTGATAATTGCCCAGATATTTTGATTTTTTGGATAATCTAAAACCAATCCGTACTCTCTTGCAGCATTAAAAAGTAGAATTGGTTTCTATTTTAAATTATTATAGCCTCGCTGTTTTTAACATAAATTTGATATCAGCTTAAATAAACTGAGCTATTTGTTGCTATTTAGCAAACTAAGCTATAAAACGGGTAAAATCAATGAAAGCAGACTGCTGTAATATTATAGTAATATTTACTCTTTTAGTCCTTTTAAGTAGCTACTCAAGTATAGTAGAAGCTTCTTCTAGTCCTTTAAGGAAAAAAAATATAGATCGCTTTAACCATCAATTGGAACAAACTGATCCTCTAGCTCGAGAAGATTTTTCTGATTTTAACAAGCTATCAAGTTTTGTTTTTGATGATTTTGAACAATCATTAAAAGACAGAAAAATTAATCGTATGCTATCCAGGTTTAGAAAATTTTTTATGTCCTTTAATGAGGGTGATGAAAGTGATTTTTTTGATAAGAATCGACTTAAAAAATTGAATGGGAAACTAATCCCACTTATAGGAGCTGATACTTGTGCTCATAGGTCCGCTTTTCTTGTGAATATAGCAGCAATATGGGGTGTGGATGCAATCGGACAAATAGCGGTAGATAGAAAAAGACTGGTAGGTGATTCCTTCATTATCGAGCCAGGGCATGTGGCAGCTGTCTTTAGGGTTGGAGGGAGGGGATGGATTGTTGATCCAACGCAAGGATTTTTAGAAGATGTCAATAAGTGGGAGGTGCCAGTATTTGGAGTAAAGAAAAGCTTTAGGTTTCCCTATGGACAAGCTACTATTTGGGAAACCGATGGCTTGTATGAGCAGTGCCCTGAATTGTCACGAAGCGAAGTAAATTATTTTCTAAGACATGAAACGGAACATCTAGATCCCTTGCTGTATAATGAGCACATTGTAAGAGCCACAAGTATAAGCATGGTGATTTTTAAGGAGCTAATTGTTCGGATAGTATATGAGTCGACCTTGCAAAGAAAGCAGCTTTCTGATGATGCTATTGTTGATGAGCATCACAATTATAGGTCATGGAGTCAAAAGTTTGTAGACAATGGAAGGCCAAGCGAACAACTCTTGAAAGCCGTTGAAGCTGCTTATATTAAGCAACTGAAATCTGACTTATTCCTCTCTTTCTCAGGTGGTTGGCCTAACATTGGCCGCTAACCCATTGATGTTAATTACGATGTGAGCAAAGAAATTGGTTACTCTATGTCATTAGCTTAAGGAAAATACTCTACTTACAAATCTAACTAATAGTAGTGATTTTTTTGTATTTATTTCAAACTAATCACTATTATTCCTATAAAGTTTCTTCATAGAATATCGATAGTAAAATAAGGCCCGCAATTTTGAATTATTTCAAAGGGGTGGTTTTCTGATGCAATCACGAAGAACATTCTTAAACCAAACCAGTAAGCTAGCTCTAGGCTCAGGCTTAATTACCCATGCTCCTGTGGTTTTTGCCCGCAAGAAGTTCTCCATTAGGGTTCTAGGAACCCATGTTACTCTTCAAGAGGAGATTCGGAAACAGGCAGAAGCAGACTTGGGTATCAGTATTAATTTTTCCCCGGGAGGAAGTGCTCAAGTTCTTCATCAGGCTTCCACTCATCCAGAGTCATTTGATCTATATGAACAGTGGTCAAACAGCCTCCAGATATTGTGGCAAGCTGGTGCTATTCAAGCGATTGATGTCAGCAGGATTCGCTATTGGGATGACATAAATAACCTTACCAAGACTGGGAGCTTGACTAAAAACGCCAAAATAGGTGCAGGTGATGCACCTTACAAACTTCTCTATGTTAATAAAAATGGAAAGCTTAGTTCTCAGATATCCCAGCAGATTAGCTTTATGCCTTATGTTCACAATGCAGATTCTCTAGGATACAACTCGCAGATTATTCCCATGGCAGAGCCATATAAGACGGAGTCCTGGGGCTGGCTTTTAGACAAGCGGTATCGAGGAAAAGTTTCTCTAGTTAATGCTCCAACTATTGGGATATTTGATGCGGCTCTTGCAGCTCAGGCACAGGGGCTGATGGAATTTGAAAATATTGGTGATATGTCCAAAGTTGAAATCGATCGTCTATTCTCTATTCTCTTGGAGTTTAAACAGCAGGGACATTTTAGAGGATTCTGGAATTCAGTTCCCCAATCAGTTGAGTTTATGAGTGAAGATGGAGTCGCTGTTCAGAGCATGTTCTCTCCTGGGGTCTCCTCCCTAAATGGCAAAGGCATTCCCTGTATCTATGCTGCACCAAAAGAAGGCTACCGAGCCTGGCATGGAGTTATGTGTCTATCCTCTGCTTCGGCAGGGCGAAATCGTGATGCTGCCTATGAGTTTATGAACTGGTGGCTCTCGGGTTGGGCAGGAGCTTTTATCGCTAGGCAAGGCTACTATATCTCAACCCCACACCTTTCCAAAAATCAATTGTCACAGGATGAGTGGGATTACTGGTACGATGGGAAACCTGCTAAGAATGATCTCAAGGGAACAGACGGTAAAATATCCGTAAAAGCAGGTTCAAGTCGGACGGGAGGCTCATATAGAAAACGATTTAGCAATATTGCAGTGTGGAACACTGTTATGCCTCGGTACGAATATACCTTAAGAAAATGGAAGGAGCTTCTGTTAACATAGTATGAAGAAATTTTCTGACTATAAAATATCTATACGTATATTTACGGGTTTTGCAATTGTTCTAACCGGCTTGACGACACTTAGCGCCGTTAGCTATTGGACTTCAGAGACGACCATCACCGGAATCAAGGTATTAAGAGAAAAAAGAATAAGGGCGAGGGTTACTAAGGAACTTTCTCTTCAAGTTTCCAAATTGAGTCATGCTGTGGAAGTTTATATTCATTCTGGCCTGCCATCTGCAAAAGTGTCGATTGGGGATAGATTAACTGAGATCGATCAGCAATTGCAGTATTTAAAAAATTCAGCATCAAACTCGGAGGCTAGAACTATTGTACGCCTTCAAAGTACTATTGAAAATTACAAACCTGCTATAGATAAAATTTTTGAAGAACGTGATTTACAGGAATTATTGATGGAAGATACTCTTCCCAACATTAGGAAGAAAATTTTGACCCTAAACCTTGGGCATTCCATAGTAGATCTTGTAAATATTTTGGAATCAGCAGTTTATTCCTACATTCATAATCTAAATTATCCTGCTTTTAATAAGGGAGTGCAATCTTTTGATGAACAATTATCTATTGCAAAGGCTGAGATCTCTGTATCTACTAGGAGCGATCTTGTAAAATTTAGGGATGCTGCTATTCGTACTACTCAGGCGATTAGAAGTTACCTTTATCTTGTAAGTGTTGTGCTAGGTGGGCAGACTTATGAGTTTACTTATTTAACTGAAAAATTAGGCTTAAATTATTCTATGCAAGCTAAGAATGCCGCAACTAGCTTGCAATCTATAGCTGAAAATGCAAAAAATTTTCTAATTTTTTTCTCTCTTGTGCTTATCATAGTTGGTTTAGGGTTTTCGTGGATGGTTGGGCGTAGCATATCTAATCCGATCTTGAAAATTACTGAGGTTCTTGAAAAGCTATCCAAAGGCTCTAAAGATGAGCGAATTCCTTCCCTCGGTCGTAAGGATGAGATTGGGGTAATGGCCAAAGCAGCGGAAGTGCTCAGAAAGAAAAATGTAGAAGCTGAGAACCTTCTCCTTGAGCAACAAGAGTTAACCCAAAAGCTAGAGTCGAGTAGGTCGGCATTAGAGCGTTCAAACGATGAACTTGACCAGTTTGTTTACACTGTTTCCCATGATTTAAAGACACCCCTTGTCACTAGCACTGGATTCATTGGGATGATCGATAAACTTGCAAATAAAGGTGATTTTAAAAAAGCAATTTCAAAGCTGCCTAAGTTAAGAAAAGCGAACTCGCGTATGAAACAACTTATTGATGATCTTCTGGAGTTAAGCCGGGTTGGTCGTGTTGATCTTGATAAGGAATGGCTCGATACGAATAGCTGTATTTCTGAGGTAATTGATAGCTTACAATCCAAGCTCAATGATGTTGGTTTAACGGTTAAAATTGCTCCTAAATTGCCGACCTTGTACGCTAATGAATCACGACTATTTCAAATTATTGAAAACGTTATTAACAATGCTATTAAGTACGTACCTGGGCACTCGAGTAAGCCTTGTCTTGAGATAGATATGGTCAAGAGCTTAAAAGGTGATATTCTTCGGTTTAGGGACAACGGTCCTGGCATTGATGAAAAATACCACGATAAGATCTTTGAGCTTTTCCAACGCCTTGAATCTAACATTGAAGGTACTGGTGTTGGTCTTGCAATTGTTCAAAAAATTATGAAGTTTCACGGTGGAAAAGTCTGGATAAATTCAGACTTGGGCCAGGGTAGTACTTTTCACTTTGAATTTCCAAGAAATGAGGATGCACATGGCACAAAAGCTGCTTAATTTTCTAATTGTTGAAGATGATGATGATCACGCCGAACTCCTTATCTCCACCATTGAAGACTTGGGTATTGCTGAATCTGTGGAACGGCTGGATAATGGTGAAGATGCGGTCAATTATTTAACAGGAAATAGACCATCTTCAGGTCTTTTGAAACCAGATATTGTCTTAATGGACCTAAAGTTACCAAAATTGTCTGGGATAGAAGTTTTAAAGGCTGTAAGGTGTGACAATAATTTAGCTGCAATCCCTATAATTATGTTGTCAACCTCACCTTCTCAGCGTGATATTAGGGATGCATACCTGCATCACGCCAATGCTTATCTAGTCAAGCCGATGGAGTTTGATGATCTTTCAACTATGGTCACTGATCTAGTTAATTTTTGGTCCAAATGGAATACGACTCCTAAGCTCCTTGATGATCGCTCTCCAAAAGGAGGAACTGATGGATAGAAAAAATCTTCGAATCCTTCTTGTGGAAGACAATGAAGATCATCAGGAATTGACATGTGAAGAGTTGATTAATAACTCGATAAGTCAAGATAATATTACTAAGGTTCAATCTATTGCTGATTTAGGCAAGATTGCATCAAATATTGAATTTGACTGCATTTTACTTGATCTTATTCTTCCGGATAGTTTGACTCCAGAGTCTACATTGGAAGCTGCTATCAGGCTGCAACCATCGACAGCGATCATCGTTTTGACGTCCCTCGTAGATGAAAATATGGGTTTGAAGCTTGTTCACTTGGGAGCACAAGATTATTTATCCAAAGATAGGATTATGCATGAGGATCTAGGTAAGTTGATTCTCTTTGCATGTGAACGCAAGAGTTTGGAAAGAGAGCTACAAATCAAGAATGAATCCTTGAGCACCTTTTCTCGAACAGTAGCTCACGACCTAAAAACACCCCTGAATGGTTTTATCGGATATTTAGAGTTGCTGCAGGATGAAGAGGTAAGTTCATCGGTTGATGAGATCCATACTACCTTGGGTCAGCTTGCTGATAATATGAATAGCCTGGTTGAAGACTTACTTAGGTACGCTACTCTAGGAGACGTAGCAGAAGAAGAAACAGTATTCTCTTTAAATGAGTTGATGGAGGAAGTGGAATCCTACTTAAGCCTTCAATTGAAAGATTCAGGTACACAAATTGAGAGGCATGATCTTCCTTTTATTCGAGCGTGTCGTTCGCAAATTAAACAGGTTTTCGTTAACTTAATTGGTAATTCGATAAAGTACCGTAGTCTTGAACGTCAGTCTGTAGTGATTATTAGTACAAAGGCCCGCGGCAATGATCTTACTTTGGAGCTATCTGACAATGGACTTGGTTTTAAGCCTTCGCAAAAGGATGAGATCTTTATGCCAATGCATAGGCTTGAGAGCACCTTAACTTCCCACGAAGGTACTGGTCTTGGGCTCGCAATTTGTAAAAAGATTGTGGAATCTCATGGTGGAAAATTGAGAGCTGAGGGTCGAGTGGGAGAAGGGGCAACTTTTATGCTTCAACTTGATGGTCGGGTGCACGAAAATTTACTCAAGCTCAAGAGAGCTGGATAAGGAACCAATTGAATCCAAAAAAAACGGCTGTAAATTCTTTGGATGAAACTATTTATCAGCATGCTTTTGATGCTTCTCCTTGCGGAATGATGCTTGTTGACTCGGATGGGAGAATTTTAAAAGCAAATCATGCATTGGAAACAATGTTTGACTATTCAGAAGGTGTCCTTTCTGGACAAAAGATAGAAAAATTGGTTCCTGATGCCCATGCAATAGAGCATGTGAAATTACGTAACGCATACCTGCAGAATCCATCAAAACGCCCTATGGGTCAAGGGCGCGAGCTAAAAGGAATGAGATTAAATGGTTCGACGTTTCCCGTTGAAGTTGGTCTAACTCCCATAGTTACAGGTAGCTCTAGAATCATAGCAGTATCTGTAATTGACCTCTCCCAGCAAGTTAAGTTAGCAAAAAGAGTTTTAGCAAAGAAAGAAGATCTAGAAACCTTCCTTTACACTGTTTCCCACGATTTAAAGTCTCCTATTGTATCAATTGGTGGTTTCGTATCAAGGATTCTAAGATCAAATAACAACCTTGATGTAAAAACAAAACACTATTTAGAAAGGATAGAGGCAAATGTGAGGTCCATGGAGTCTATGCTGAAAGGTCTGTTAAACATTTCTCGGATCTCGCATCGTGATCTTGATCTAGAAGAGGTCGATATTACTAATTTATTAAATACTATTGTTAATAATAACTCACAGATTGTTGAAAATGAAAATGCTTCGGTTAATATTGGACAGCTTCCTACTTTGAAATGTGATTACGATAAGATGCAACAGGTATTTCTTAACTTAATTTTAAACGCCTTGAAGTATTGTCCTGAAGGGCGCAAACCCAAGATCGAGATTGGGTCTTATGAAGAGAAAAACCAAATGGTTGTCTATATAAAAGATAATGCAGAAGGATTTAAAGACTCTGACAAGGACAGAGCATTTCGTATTTTTGAGCGATTTAATATAGAGAAAGAAGGCACTGGGGTCGGATTAGCTATTGTAAAATCCATCATTGAAAAGCATGGAGGTAAGGTGGGTATTGAATCGCAAGTTGGGCAAGGTTCAACTTTTTTTCTTAAATTCCCTATAAGTTAAATTCGATACTTTTTTTTACTGCTTTTTTATTGAGATAGTATGAGTATGTTTTCTTGTCTATTGTTATAGTAGCCTAGAAATTGGCAATTCGGATCGTCATCATCTGGATATAGAGTGATGATTTTTAGCATTTGAACTCCTCTTAGTGAATTAGGAACGAGTTAAGATATTGAGAATGCTTAATTTGCCAAGAGAAGGAAGTTACTTATAAACAATGCAACGCAGTAGAATTTAATCCCAACGAGTTTTTCGCAGATTCTAGGGTAATTATTTACCTTTTTTATTATCTTTATAGAATATACTTTGAAATTATCCTGAAACTATTTTCCAATTTCAAGGCAAAAAAATTTAGGTTTTTTGATAAATATTGACATTCTATCAATAGCTTTAATTCTGTTTTGAGTGAGAACAATATTGGCAATCCATTGGGCTTGAAACTTAGTCCTAAGGTGCTTTTCATGAGTCTCAGTTGTTTCAAGGGTGGAGTAATAACCTCATTTATTTTATATCTATTACGTATTTAAATGTGGTTCTATAAGCTTTACATCTTAAATCCTGTTTGATAGACAGACAGATATTTTAAGGGCCAGCTGAGATTTGCACATTTTTACTGTCTTAACAATGCTGGATGTTGAAAACATTTTTTTCTAAGAAAGTGACCTGCCATGATATTTAAAAAATTTTTAGTTGCATCAGTATTAGTAATTCCACTAATTAGTGGTGTTTCATTGGCTAAAAAATTGGATCTTACGGATGCTTTTAAAAGAGTTAAGGAGGCTAAAAGCACTGAGGAATTACAATCTCTCTATAAGGGAAATCCTGATGTAAGCGGTGCTATTAACTATCTTAATAAATCAGTCGAGGGAGAAGATGTTTATGAATGGGCGACAAAATGGGCTCTTGAATTCAGGGATTATGATGAAGAGGATGAATCACAGGACTATTTATACAATCTAAATTCCCGTAGAGGTCTATGTTTCGCTCTTTTTAGAAGAGGGGTTGATATTCATACTGAAAGTGCAAAAAAGAATGTAGATAAGAGTAAATGGGATCACTTAGAAGGGTATGAAAAGGAAAATGCTATTACAAAAGAAGTATATAAACTTGCAAAAGAAGATTTAAGCCAGTTTATTATTGACTTTAAAGAGCAAAATATCCTCAACTTAATGCACGTTACACTAGCCATGGATAAAGCTCAGGCTTTATATAAAATGAAGTCTAAGAAGAATCTTGAGCTAGTAGGTGCACCTTGGGTATCAGAAATTCCTATGATAGATGAAGACATTTCAAGATACCAAGTGCTCGCTTACGAATGGGGAACACCTCCAATGAATAAAAGATACAAAGCCCTTACTTACAGCGATAAAGTTATGGAACAGTTAGGGTATCTCTTGATGCCTGAATTACCGGAATGGGCTCTTGAGAGAACCAAATAGCACGTGGTTTCCTTTTCATTGGTTCAAGGTTTTGCTATATGCAAACCTTCTTTCAGCCGAACCAAACTTTTCATTGGTTAAAAATAATTCCTAGGTTCAAACAAATCTTTGATTTCCTTTTGTACCGTTTGCTCCTGATACTCTTCGTCTCCAAATAAACTTTGCACCTGTGCTTTAGGTTTTATGCGGGTATGAACTTTGTCTACCATGATGGAACGATATTCACCTGCTTTTTGCAGGATGCCATCGGCACATAAGAAAAAGGCAGTCTCAATTTCCTGATAATACTTTTCATAACACTGTGGGGTAAAAACCAGATTTATAAAGCCACTTGCATCTTCTATGGTAATAAAGACCATGCCTTTGGCAGAAGGAGGAGCTTGCTTTACAAGGATCATTCCAAATACACTGACCTTGCTTCCTTTTTTGCTTGCCTGCAAGTCCCCAGCAGAGTGAATATTGGTGAGTTTAGGCTTATATGACCAATAGCCTTGTGTAAAAATAGTGGTGGGATGAGGCCCTAAAGAAGTTCCTGTGGCTGCAAAATCTCGTTCCATTTGTCCTACGGGGTCTTCCACAGGCCAGTTAAGTGCATCTTCCTCTTCCTCAAGAATAGGATGAAAGGGAGCAGCTTCCGAAATCCAAATTGCATCAAAACGTGATAGGCCAAATACTTGAAAGGCATTAGCAGCAGCCAGTGCAGTGAGGTCAGAGCGTACGAGCCGTGTTTTTTGTAAAAATGCCTGCATATTTTCAAAGGGCTCTTGGTTTCGATTTTTAACTAGTTGTAAGGCCCCTTGTTTGCGTAAAGAGCGTACTAAACGAAGCCCCAGACGGATTCCATAGCAGGGCTCTATCTGCTTTAGATTTGCAGGTAAAAGCTCCAATTTATGGTCCCAGTGTGAGTCATTTACGCAGATAGGAAGAACCGTGACCCCATCTCTCTTTGCTGTCTGGATCAGTGAGTGAGGGGAATAAAAACCCATTGGTTGCGAATTAAGCACTGCTGTAAAAAATGCTGCTGGATAGTGGCATTTTAGATAGCTGGACGCGTAGGCGATTAAGGCAAATGAAACTGCGTGGGATTCGGGAAAACCATAGTCTGAGAAGCCTTGCATCTGTCCAAGTATTTGCGCGATGAATCCTTCGTCATAATTATTTTGGCGCATACCCTCTGATAATTTCTTTAGATAGGGGCTTAAATTACGTGACAAGTCTTTGACGTTCCAAGCCCCTATGCTCTTGCGCAATTCATTAGCTTCACCTGGGGTAAAGTTTCCCACTTCGACAGCAATACGCATTGCTTGCTCTTGAAATATGGCAACTCCCAGTGTTCTCGCCAGGATTGGTTTGAGAACAGGATCTGGGTAGGATACAGCTTCAAGGCCACCCCGACGCTTAAGGTAGGGGTTGATAACCTTACCTTGAATGGGGCCGGGGCGGATGATAGCCACCTCGATGACCAGATCATAAAAGCAGCGTGGTCTGAGGCGTGGAAGCATGGTCATCTGTGCGCGTGATTCGATTTGAAAGGTACCTACTGTTTCAGCCTGCTGGATCATGTTGTAAGTGGCAGAGTCATTGTGGGGAATGCTGCTGAGCTCTAAAAAAGTTCCATAAGAGCCTTCAATATATGAGAATGCCTTGCGGACTGCCGTCAGCATACCGAGGCATAAAAGGTCGATCTTAAAGAATCCAAGGCCTTCAATGTCATCCTTGCACCATTGGATGACAGTTCGCCCTTCCATGCTTGCTGGCTCCCTGGGAACGAGCTGGTTTAAAGGCATAGCAGAAATCATAAACCCACCAGAGTGAATACCGAGGTGACGAGGAAAACCTCTTAATTCTTCTGTTAGGCTAGCCCATAAGTCCCAGGTGATCGGGTTTAGCCGCTTGTCGTCAATCTCTTTACGTGCTTCCGCAATGACGGCTTTAGCATCACCGCCTCTTAACATCTTGCTCTTGCAAAGCTTTGCGCACAGGCTTATGGTCCCTTCATCTATCCCCAGCGCTTTACCTACGGCACGTAATGCACCCTTACGGCGAAAGGTGATCACATTTGCAACCATGGCCGCTTTGTCTCTGCCATAGCGTTCATAGACGTAGCGGATGACTTCTTCCCTGCGTTCATGCTCAAAGTCTACGTCGATGTCGGGAGGGTCACCACGCTCGGAACTGATAAAGCGTTCAAACAGCATATCGAAGTTACTGGGATTGACACTTGTGATACCGAGGATAAAACAGACTGCTGAGTTAGCAGCTGAGCCTCGTCCTTGGCAGAGGATATCTTGGGAGCGAGCCCAGTGGACAATATCCCATACTGTTAAGAAATAGTCGGCAAAGTTCATTTTTGCAATCAGCTTCAACTCGTAGGTGAGCCGGGTGCTGAGCTTTGAGTCGACTATGACAAACTTTTTTTTCGCTTCTTTCCAAGTAAGTGTTTCCAGAAAGCTATGGGCAGTGTGGCCCTCAGGGATCATCTCTTGGGGGTAGTGATAACGGAGTGAAGAAAGTTGGAAGTTACAGGTGTTTGCAAGCTCATAAGACGCCTGTAATGAGTTTTCGTAACAGGGTAAAGCGGCAAAACGAGCTTCGAGGGACTGGAGGCTATGGAGGTAGCGCTCTTGGTTGGGAAAGTGATGTTTACTCGCATCACTTAAGCAAAGGTTATGGCGAATGCTGTGGAGTAGGTCACTTAGATGGGCACGACTGCTGTGATGAAAGAAAGCATCCTGGCTTAACAAGCATACTGTATCTAGTTCTTTGGCCAGTTCTACCGTTCCTTGAATCCATGAGTCCTCTGCAGGGTGCAGGTGGCGACTAATAGCAAAGTAAAAGCGCTGTTTAAAATGATCCCGGATTGCTGCGAAGTGTGCTGCAGTTGTCGCCCCCCTACGCATAAGCCCACGCATAGGCTGGATGGCAACAAGGCCCTCGACATTACTTGTTAGTAGTTCTACGAGGCTAATGTAAGCATCATTTTTTCCATCTTTATGCGCCCTGGTTAAAATATGACATAGATTCGCATAACCCTGCCAAGTCTGTACTACAAGAACCAAAGTCTCTTGTAGCAGGATGGGTAAATGGTGGTCCTTGCTAAGGTGAATCTCGGCTCCACAATGTAGTTTGGGATTCTGAGTTTGGCTCGTGCTTAAAATGCGTTTGTGCTCAAGAAAACAGCGAGCTAAACCGTAAGCACCATCAAAATCATTGATGCATAAGGAGGCATAGTGTTCCTTTGTTGCACGCGTAATCAGTTCGTGTGGGTGAGACGCCCCTGTCAAAAAAGAAAAGTTTGTCTTACACAGCCATTCATGCCAACCGTACTTTTCAAGAGAAGATGCCATGCTTATACCATTGTTCTCGCACTCTGAAGGCCCAATAAGCTACCTGCTGCTTGTGTTCCAAAGCCAGGTAATAGTCTCGGTCTTCTAACTTGCCTTCTTGCCACCAGCTTTTGCTCGTCCTCTCTAAAAACTTGAAGCTGTGCTTTGACGGTAGCAATATTTGTGCTTGTTCGTAAAAGTAGAGAGGACGTTCTGAAGCAGCAATACTCCAGATTTTATCTTGCTCACAACCCTCCTGTTCAGACTCTTTGGGAATAAAAGCTTGCATAGGATCAAAGCTGGCAAAGAGTTTGTAGCTCTCTAGTGGAGTGTGCAGTTTGTTTTCTAAATTTAGTAGTTTATTGCTCGGGTGCTTATGGTCTTCAAAGTGCTTGAAGAGCCGTCTTAGCTTAGGGGGAATTACAATTTTTTCTTTTATAGTAAGCTCCCATGAAACTAAGGGAATTTCATCGGGGAGGTCAAGGTCGTCCTCGCGATCTTTTTGCTTCAGACTCATGGACTCGTAGGCATACCTGGCTTGCTGGGTCGCAGTATCCTGTACGCCATACTCTCCATGCAGGGAATGCGGGTTGCGAAAATTCACGTTCAGGCAGATGATCTTGCCGTGAAAAAGTTGTATAAGCCAAGTTAAGCTGCAAACTCTTTCATCCTCACTCCAGGCTTCATGCTGACAAAGACGGTCAAAGTCATCTTTAAGCAAAGGCTCTATATGCTCCCACTCTACCAGACTGTCTTCTAAGTGACGCTTAACCTTTGGGGTCTTAGGAGGTTTTGACAAGATCCAGGGGAAGTCAAAGCCTTGCTCTTCCTCTGCGGTGAATAGCCCTTGGGCTTGTTTTTTGTTTGGGCTTGCTTCTAAAAGGCTCCATTCCCATAGAGTTGCGAAGCTTCTGCCAAAACGACGCTTCATAGACTCAAAGGTGCTTCTTGGTAGTTGATTGGGGCCCTTAACACCTAGGCGATCCATGGATGCTTGCAGGAGCCTGATCTTGCTTGCAAGTCTATCCTCCTTAAATTGTCTGGAGCCTTTTGTTTCCCAATGTGCGCATAGGGTTTTGCAGGCTGCGAACCATGCAGGCCAGCCAGCTTGTTTGAGTAGTGATTGGCCGAAGGGGCCTTGAAGGTGGATGAGCTCTCGCTTATCTGGGCTTGCTTGTTCTTTAATTTCGGTGAGCATGTAAACTAGCTGCCAGGGGTGTTTGGCAAAGATTCCTATGTACTGCCAATCATCCTCATCGAGTACTTGTTCGATCATTGCTGGGCCTGAGATGCCTTGGATTCGTGCTTGGGTTTGCCAAAACTTTTTGGTGAATCTCAGGTCGAAAATCCATATCCCTCGCTCCCATTCCATAACATGTGGGCTGAGTGCTTGAAAAAGATAAGCAGGAAGTTTTTGTCTTACTGTACTATGAATTCCCAAAAAATTAGGAATGTCTCTTGATTTTTCGTAGGCCTTTAAGGTGATGAGTGGTGACTTATGCATGCTCACAGGACCTCTTAGCTGCGGGGACTTTTAAGCTCTTCGGGCTGTGCCCTCGCAACAGGTGAATATGGAAGGTGCTATTGCGGTAGTTGAGCCAGCTATTTAAACGATTTTTTGCGAATGGATTTCCTTTTGTATGGCTTAGCAGATAAGGGCGCAGGAGGAATATGATCGCAGATAGGGCTCTAGCTTGTCGGCTGAGAAAGGCTAATTCGTCTTTACCGTGACAGCAAAAGCTATCAATCACAATGATAGTGAAAACTTGTTCGAGAAAAGCAGGCCTCAACTCTGTCAAAGGAGAACTGCTTTTCGCAAAATAAGTCTGGTTTAAATTAACCCCCCTTGCCGCCCAAGCTGGAGGGTAGACTCGGCTATCGTCTTGATCCGGGTAGACCCATAGGCAGAGTGCTTGGTTGTGAGCTAGAAGTTTTATGAGCAGCTGCCGTGCTTGCTTACCAGGTGGCATACCCCACTCACATAGGCTTCCTAAGGCAAAACCTCCCCCTAGTGCTTGGTCTAACTGAGGTGTTCCGCTACTGAGGCGTTGTGCTGCACTCTTAGCACTACAGTTGTCGTTGAGCCGACGCTTTAAGTTTGCAATTTGAGTTTGTTTATCCGGACCCATACCTGTTTTATTTTTTAAGTGAAGGACTTCTGCGTACAATACCCACGAGCTTACCGACTATTTCAACACTTTCAGCTGGCACACTTTTGACTTGATAGCGGGGATTGGACGGAATGAGGTCGACCAAGTCGTCGTGGTAGCGGACTCGTTTTAAGGTCACTTCGTCGCGGTCTACGCGTACGACCACAATGTCTTGTGAGGATACATCCTTCTGGAGCTTGATAATGGCTATATCGCCATCGCTGATATGGTCACCAGCCATACTGTCGCCTGAAATGCTCACAGCTTTGAGGCTGCCTCCCCCAAAATAGTCAGGGCTAAAAATAAGGTGTTCATCGGACTGTTCGTAGGTATTTAAAGGAGTCCCAGCAGGAATGTCTGCAACTAAGGGGAAGCTTAACAAGCTATGCTCCTCATAGAGGCCAAAAACCGGGGCTGAGTGGGAGGCTAGAGCATAATAGCCGTTGCGTTGCTGCTTGCGGATATACCCCTTGCGTTCGAGTGCCTTAAGATGTCCTACCATGCCAGATTTGTTGCGTGCCCCAAGTCCATCAGCGATTTCACGCAGAGAAGGGAAGGCTTCGCCCTCGTCGAGGTACTTATTAATAAGGTCGAATACTTGCTTTTGTCTGGCTGTAAGTTCTTCCATACGTGACTCCTAGGTGTACCTTGTGTACAAGTATACGAGGTACACTATAAAATCATGTGGATTATGACTAGGAAAAACGAGCTTCTCTCGGTCGGCGATAAGGGTGTTTGCCTAGATTTAGTAAAGCAGTGCCTAGCAAAAGAAAATTGGAGTCTGGAATGATATAAAATCATCCTGATAGGCTAAATAGGGAAACCATCAAGACTAGATAAGCAATTAAAATGATGTAAATTTTTTAAGTTCATTAGATTTGAGACAGAATAGGTGCAACCATAATTTCCCTCATATCAAACTATTTTAACGGCTAACTTTCCTTCACACTCAGCCTCAGGGACACAATTCAAATCGCGACGCAGCTCCAAGTCTAAAATAATCGCTTTGCCGAATCGATTTTCGTTACTTGAATTAATCATGGTCTCTTTATATTGGTTTATATCAAAAATCTCAAACTTTAAATGAACTTTTTTAAATAGTTTTGGAATACCAGAGCCAGGACTTTGGATATGATGGAGTCCGCCGCTATACAGAACAAGCATTTTACCACAGTCAAGCATATTAATGATGTCTGCCACCCCGCTCTTAATATTCATGGGCATACCATGTTTATCTAATCCATTAAGGCGTTTCATCCTACCTTCAGGGGCAATGCCTATGAAGCTGTTCTTCGATTTTGCTAAACCAACAAAGTGTTCCCAGCTGTTGTCTCTATTTCTGGTAAGAGAGACCGTTTGTGGTGCAAATAAACGAAAAAGAAAGCCAACGAAGGGGCGACGGAAAGTTTTATCGGCTACCGGGTAAACAAATCTTTTAGCCATTTGCCACAGGAGTGAGTTGGGAAATGCGCCAATCAATAGAGGCTCAAAAAGGCTGGTATGGTTGAGCAGTACGAAAAGTTTAGTATCTTTGAATTGCTCTGGCTTTGGACTAATCCAAACCTGATCAAATCGGTATATAATTCTCACAAACAGTTTAAACAAAAGTAAAAAGTAAAACCTAAAAATAATACCCATCATCAAATTCCCATGAGATTAATTTTCCTCCAATGTTTATGAAAAACAAAACTCGATGATATTGCTAGGGGCAAATTGGTTTTTACAAATCTTTTACCATTAAAAACTAATAGAAAAGGTACGCATTTGGTAAAAATGTACAACATAAGAGATTATAATTATTAAATAATAATCCAGCCATTGTGGTTCTAAGAATCAGTAGTGGATTTTTAGAACAATTTAAGGATTCCATACATTGGGCGCTTTTATAAGAAATATTTTTAAAATGGCAAATTACTTTAAAAAAATTAGCAGTGATGATGAACTGGAGTTGCTAAAGCTTTGCAAGTTGGTATTTAGGCCATGATGATGTTTCCAATATCAGCAAGCGAGCTTAAATCTCCTCGATAAGCCTTGTTTACCGCAAACAAAAGTAGAACCACTTTATCTGGGTTCTCGCACATCCACATCAAAGCTTTTTCAATTTGGGCCTTGGTAAATTCTAGCAAGTTGCCGAATGCTGCAGCAATTTGTTCCCAATCGATCTCATTTTTACTAAACAAGCTGTGCATTGCAGTGTCCTCATATGCGGGTTGGAGTATAAATTGCGGAGATCATAGCTATAGATCAAATATAGAATAAGACAGAAAAAGTTCAATTGTATTCTATCTTGAATTGGTATTTTCATACTATCTTAATAAAAACTTTACTAATCTTTATATTTTTTCAAACATAACATACTAATCTATAGTATTAACAAGACTTAGCTTACAATATTACAAAAGTCGGAGTCTATGCTGTCTTTCAGGACTGTGTATGATGCCATGTCCAAGCCCTTTAAAATTTCGATTTTGGGCTATTGATCCAAATGTGAAGTATGGTTCGGAGGCGCTAAGAAACTTGAAAGACTTTTAGTTATCCAATATATATAAAGACGGTGCCACGCTTGCCCGCTGCATTCAAAAAGCGGTTCTTGTCTTGGCCAATTATCTTTCTGCTTTTTTCGAAGAAAAAGAGGCTTCTATGCGCCCATCAGCTTACTTAAAAAAAAGACTACCACTCATATTTTCTGCAGCTGTGATATTTACTAGCCAAGCATTGGCTAGTACCCGTTCTGGCTCCGATATTGCTGAAAAATATACTGCTGACTCTCATGTGCTTAGCTACCAGCAAGGAAGGCTGAGAGCACAGAATGATTTACAAGTAGGTAGAATTGCTTCTTCCCAAATTACTGAGCTTAAACGTCGTAGGTCCTCCCTTAATTTGTGGGGATATGGCTTAGGTCCTTACTATGCATACCAGCTTGGTTCCAACGTAATGATGTACTCTTTTGCCGCTACAAACCACCGAGAGGTTTCGGAATATGCTGAAGTCCGAATTCGTGTGGGAGCAAATGTTGCAGAGGATGGGGAGTTTCATACCTCCAGTGTCAGTTTAGGTGGAGCTTATATGCCATTTGCAGGTGATGTGACTCCTATGCTCGGAGCAGAACTTGGTCTTGCCTATGCAGCTGGAAAAAAAATTGAGACTACTTCTGGCTTTGCAGGTGCCATGCTGCTTGGTATTAGGTTTTTTCGGACCTCCAACACCCATCTAGAGCTGGCAGGCCGGTATGAGAATTTTTTCAGTAAGAATGAGAAAGACAAGACGCCAGCCACCTTTGGCATCCAACTATCTGTTCTTTTAATCTAAAGCTACAAGCAGGTTCATAGAGTCAGCATGAAATCATTGATCAAAGCTCCCGGTAAGTTCAATGAAGATGTATTCCGCTTGTGATAGCTCGAATTGCTTAATAGCAGTTCACTTTCCGAGCACAAGTCAATGAGCCCCTTGCCAAAGATATCGTAAACACTTACATCAAAACGCATGACTTCTATAGGAGCTTTGATCTCACCGTTTTCAACCCAAAAGCAAGCAAAGCGAGTCATACCAGTTATGCGGGCGTTGCTATGGTCCGAATAATTTAAGTACCACAAGTTGCTAATATAGATTCCTGTATCAAGCTTTTCTAAGATAGCTTCGGGCTCTAATGTAGCTCCTTCCAATACTATGTTTTTAGGAGTTTCTGATCCAGGATTGTTAGGAACGAGATCAAATTCTTTAGCAGTTCTGGGAGAAATCAAGGCATGAGAGAAATTACCAGCCTTAATGATCCCGCAGTCCTGAGTATAGACATAGCCCATGCTGTCAAAATTGGGAGCCATGGAATGAGTGTTATCCTGGTATAGGCCAAATTTAGGTGAGAAAGTGGCCTTCTTTTCAAATAACTTTTGCAAGGGAGAAGTCTTTGTTGCGAGAGCTTTATGACTAAATCCTCCCCAAGTTAATAAGCTAATAATCTCAGCATGGGCAGCTGGGGCAAGATAGACCCGGTAAGAACCAGGTTTAATGGTTTTAGCTTGCGGCTTTAGGTTTGCAAGATGATTTTGGTTTTGGGACAAAATTTGGCTAAATTTGTTTTGGTCCCATTTCGTTCCAGCAAATTGGCTTTTTACAGCTTTGTCTGCTCGGTGATAAAGGCTCCAGTCAAAATTGAAGCAATCAGCTTCGAACCAGTTTTTTTGTCCCAAAGAGTTTGCGAAGCCTTGGTGGATTCTTCCACAAGCTAAAAATCCAACTAAATCTTGCTTACAAGCATTTTTACATATTTCAGCAATGATGTGCTCACTCTCGTATTCAGTGGCTTCACCTAAGTACTCACTATTTTGTAATTTAGTATTGAAGAGTAGGTGTGGATCATCAGGAACTTCCTTAATAAGATCTCGCAAGGAACCTAGCATAGATTTAATACATTGCAAATCTTCTTGCAGGTCCTTAGACAGAGTTAAACTACCGCTCGCATGTTTGTTTCCCTTAAGCAGTTCAATACTTAAAAATTCCTGAAAAACAAGCCCTGATTGTCTAATTTTACTTTGATTAAAACGAGTAAAGTCCGATTCCTCACCTTGGAGGTTAAGGAGCAGGATCTCTTGTGCAACCAATTGTTTGAACAAGTTATCTGAAATCTTATAAAAGTAATCTTGCATGCCTTAAACTCCTCCAAACACTTCTATATCTTTAAAAACACAAGCTGGAGATGCATGGCCGACTCGAATTGCTTGATTAGGCTCTCCTTTTCCACAATAAATGGTTCCAAGAGTTTCCATTGTCTCCTGGTTACCGACCGCAATTAAATTTCTCCAAAAACTTTGAGATAATCCACGGTAGTTCGGCTTTTTGACGACTGTTCCCAATTTCCCATTTTCGATAAGTCTACCCCATTCGCAGCCAAATTGAAATTTATTGCGAGAGTCATCAATAGACCATGAAGAGTTGGACTTCATAAATACACCTTGCTCTATATTTGCAACTAAATTGTCAAGGCTTGATTCCCCTGCCTCAAGATTTATATTAGCCATTCTATCAATAGGTGGTCTATTCCAGCTGCAGGCTCTTGCATTTGCTAAGCCTGTGTCCTGCTTAGTGCGGTAAGCTGATAGATGACTTCCCAATGGGTTCTTTAAAATTCCTTTTTCTATCAGATACGTTTTCTTTGTTTTATAACCTTCATCGTCAAACCCATAACTAGCAATTTCGTCAGTTGGGTCGGGATCAAAGCTAATATTTAATAGATGGGAGCCATATTGAAAAGTTCCAAACATTTCCAAGTTCACAAAACTAGTGCCAGCATAATTTCTCTCATCTCCTAGGATTCGATCTAATTCTAGGGGGTGTCCTATGGATTCATGAATTTGTAACATCATTTGGTCACTATCGAGGAGGATGCTGGTTTTTTGATTGGGACAATTTGGGGCAGCCAAAAGCTCAAGAGCATCCTGGGCGATCTCTTCAGCTATGCTTGCTAAGTCATAATCATTCAGAAGTTCCAAACCACGTTGCTTAGCGAAGCCTCGACCCTTTAAACTACGGTATACCGTATCTGCTCCATCATTTGCATAGACTTCTAGGTTTGGAATAAAAAATTGAAAATTTTGCTCGCACTGTGCTCCTGAGCTATTAAGAAAAATATGTTTTTCATTAAGATCAAAAAGTGAAGCTGACCATTCAACAACCTTGGAATCAGCTTTGAGCTTCTCGTTGAGCAATTTTAAAAGGTTCACTTTTTCTGTGAAACTTATTTCACTCCATAGCTTATGCAGGGAAGTTTTATAAATACCTTTGGAATTTGCGGGCCTTATTTTGGAAAAATCAAATATGGATAAGTTAGAAGAGTACTCGGCTCTTTTTAATGCCAATTGATAGGTTTTTTTTAAGGAACTAGGCCTCAGATCACAAGATGCTGCATACCCATACCCTCCGTTCTTATGGACAGAGATCATATAACCTGAGTCGATTTCATAGTGTACCGGCTGAAGGGTGTGACGCCTTACCTGCAGACTGTGACAGTTTTTTTGCACATACCTAAGACTACAGTGGTCATGAAACGTGGGCAAGTCTTGAAAGTGCCTGTTTAAACTCTCTAAATTCATTGTTTTCCTTGGTGGGGGTAAGTATACAAAATATATTACGGTATTTTACTTTAAAAACAGAGAATGAAATCCCTAACTTATTATACGGGTAATTAAAGTGCAATAAAGGGACAATATTTAGAAAACCGAGGCACCATAGATTTGTAGATAATATGTAACTTACTGTTATTTAGGTATAAAATCCATTTTATTCAAAGCCTTGCATGACTACTTAAGAAATTTTTCCTTCTAGCCGATATGTAAGTGTCGAGGTGAAAAGTTTAGGTTTTATTTCTGGGTACTTAAATAAGATGAGCTTAGGAAGAAAAAAATCGCAAATAGGTGTATCAATGGTAGAAGTCCTTGTCGCCTTATCAGTACTAGCCATAGCCATGGCTGCATCTAACGCTTATTTTGGGAAGGTTTCAAAAAGTAAGCGTAAGAATCGATTACGGGATATCCAAAAGCGTATTGCAATAGTCATAAAAAACAGCTTAAAGTCTCCAGCTGATATTTTTTTCAGTGTCTCAAGGCATGATAAGAACCCTTCTTTGGCAGCTTGTGTCCTGGGGATAGAATTACCTAGCAAACCTGGATCGAATTGTAGTGACGTCCTTAAAAAAAGTATAGTCAACCCTTTAAATCCCCAGCATCATACTTTTGGCTTGTACAAAGTGACCAATTCTTCAGGGACTAGTGGTAAAGCGATAACCAATCCTGAAAATGGAGGAGAGGTTTTCTATGATATTAATGGAAAAGCTTGTAATGAAGGTGAAGATAATTGCGTGTTTGCAGCCGAATCAGATTTTTATGTAAGCTGCCCTGATGACCCAGCAAATCCTAATTGTGAGAACGGAGCCACTCAAGTATTTTTTTCTTACCAAGTGAGACAAGTAGATACAGAAGATAAAGCTATTCTTTCTCTCGGACGGAAGCTACCTCCTTATCCCAAGGTCAGGAGGTATACCTCAATGTCTATGATCCAAATAGTTGGTCCACAAAAATTCAGTGAATGTGGTAGCGGGATAAAAGGCGTAGACGACTTTAACCCTGAAAATAAAGGTTTCTACGCAACTTTAGCGGGATTTGATGAAACTGGAAAAGCCAAATGTGAGTGTGTTTATCCTTTTATCCAAGTGGAGAAGAAAAAGGACCCAAGAACAGGATTAACGGTACCAGTTTGTAGGATTCTCACTGCGGAAGAGTTAGCTTGTGGTTCAAATGAATATTTACGAGGGATTAGGGATGTGGATTTGCGAGGGGGCAGAGATGTCGATATAAATGCTGGTGGTAAAGGCCGAAAAGAGCTGATTTGTGTAGGTGAGCAAGAAGCTTTCAACTGCCGTAAAATGGAGATTTATGATAAATGTTCTGCTTCGCACTGGATTTCTCAAATCACTAACGTAGAATGTGATTTTACCTGTCATTATTTAGGAGACCAGGAACGTACTTGCAAGATATCGTGGGACCATTATAAGAGAAATTTCGATCTTACAGCTGGTGTTGATATCGAAACTGACGCGGTCGGTATTGGATATTTTGATTGTTACAGGAAAGAGATGTATTGTTGTCAACCAAATTGGCAAGGCTCTGGGGGGTAAAGGTAGTTTAAGATGACTTTTAATAAAAACAATCAAAAAGGAATTACCCTCGTAGAATTGATGGTCTCTATAGGAGTTTTATCCATCGTGACCACTCTTGGTTTTACCTATTATAATCAATCACGAAAAAATTTAAGAGAAATACAGTTTCTCCAAGTAATGAGAACTATTGCTAAACGCTTGGATAAAGTAAGTCAAAACCCTGAAGCCATTGCATTTAGTGCAGCTCAAGCTTCAAATCGAGAATTAGCAAACTGTGTTTGGACGCGGGAATTAGGGTCGGATAATGATTACCGACTGAATAAAATACGAGGATCTGACACAAATTTGACTTTTTGCGATGCAATTGACCCTGAAAAACAGGTGGAATTTGATTTGTACGTACCACCCAAAGATCTTGATAATTACAATGCTGAGAGACGGCGAATATCTGGGGGAAAAAATGAGCTCTGGTACGATATTACTGGCAAACGTGGTTGTAATTCAAGAGATCCAAAATGTATTATAAATGTCAAAACTTATTTCTGGGCTACCTGTCCAAGAGGTGCCAATCAAATCCGTGAGGGTGTTCAATCTGATAGCTACACCATACCTTTAGCAGCTAACTGTCATAGAGCGCAAACGATTAATGTCCGTTATCAAGTTACTCATGTTCATAAGAAAGACCAGCGAGGGAAAACTAAGTTTCGGCGACAACTGCCTAATATTCCGAGAGATGATACTTTTTGGTTAAACGGCCAAGCTTCTACAGATGAGCATTCAACTGATCATGCTACTCCCATAGATGTTGCTCAACTGGGTCGGTATTCTGACTACATTGGTAACTGTCCTAAAAATCAAACATTGATTTTCATAAAGGATAGTAATCCTAACTGCAAGTGTTTGCCTCCTTATAGACAAGCACCATCTGCACTTGGTGACGGGCCATGCATCCTTGAAAATCATCAATGTGGTCCAGATGAACGTTATATGGGGACTACTATTCAAGGTGACAAGATCTGCCAACCAGTCTTATGCTGGGATAAATCTGTAACTGGGTTTGACTTTAATTGCAAGCCTAATGGGTGGCTGACTGAGGTGAGAGGTGACCCTTCTTATGATGCTGATGGAGATTTTGGAAACTGTACGTGCACTACCACTAACCAGGTAGCAAATGAAGATATCTTGTCTTTTGAGGAAACCTGTCGCCTTGAATGCAAGTTCATTATTAAGTGCTGCAAAGAACGATAAAGGTACTTAAGGAAGCGAAAGGAACTAACGTGCGCTTAAATTGGATTAAAAACAAGGAGAAAGAAAAAGGTTCAGCACTTGTGATGGCGATGTTTATCGTTACCGGAATTTTGACACTTGTTGGACTATCAAGCCTTTCTGAAGATAACACAAGATCAATCCTCAAGAAAAATAGTATGCAAACCTCACGTGATGAGCTTGCAAAAACACTTATTAGTTTTATAACTAATCCACAGATTATTAAGTTACAGGCTGACAATAAAAATTATTCCGACGGCCATGCGCTCCTCCATAACTGTCTTAATGGCGATGATTTAAGAGGCCAAACCTGTAGGCGGACAGAAAATATCACTACCGATGCTGATGGATATTATAATTTGACTCAGCTACCCCTAAAAGCTCCGAAAGATTTTCAATATCCATCCGAAAAAACGGATAGACCCCCCAACGGTGGACAAGCGAAAAACTGCCCAGATGATAATCCTGAAAGTAGTCATCCAAGCTGTTTAATTTCTGGTGAAAGTAGCAAAAAAGTTGGATACAATCTGCGAGGAGAAACAGGTGCATTATCTCCCTGTTTTCCCTTTGAAGCAGTTGTTTATGTTAATCCATATTGTAGCGACGATGCAAGTACTTGTACCAGAGCAGAAGATCTCGAGTTTTTTTACCAATTGATTCATAGAAGATTTAACCAGGAGTGTGCCCTAGATACAGGAAAAACAGATTTTCGTCTTGGAACTTTTCCAAAAAAACCTGAATCCATTTCACTCCCTCGGCATACTCTTGTTGACTATGAGTGTAATGTTGGAGCCTTCATTGCTGGATACGAAAGTGATGGGAGTATTAATTGCGAGTGTCGATTTCCTTATTCACCGATACCGGGCCGAAGTAATGAAAAAGGTGTTTTGTGCCACAATGTATCTCAGAATTGTCCTGCTGGTTCAGTCCTTGTTGCGCGTAACGAGCAAGGGAACCCCGTCTGTAGAGTTTTAAGTAAATTAAACTCAGCAAGACTTCCTAGCCTGCCCTTAACTGCAGCAACACATGGCGCCGTAGATGACGACAATAATTTGAAGCGAGTATTGACCTGTCCGAATTCAGGCTGGCTTCAAGAAGTTGATCTAAGCTGTACAGGAGCAGCGACAACTGAGAGAATACCAGGAGAGGGCACATCTTGCTTGTTTTTGTATTCGTTTGTGAAAATGATAGATGATGGTAAATCGAGGATAAAGGGATACGTTCCTACAAGATTTTATCGCGAAGGCAAAACGCTACCCTGTCTCGCTACCAAAGAGAGTTT
The DNA here is from genome assembly GCA_045105515.1 of Oligoflexales bacterium. Classification (GTDB taxonomy): domain Bacteria; phylum Bdellovibrionota_B; class Oligoflexia; order Oligoflexales; family Bog-1112; genus JABSRF01. Next base: position 9,642 of record JBGCDR010000095.1, on the reverse strand, counting down.
TTTTAGGGGAGCGATAGATTCAAGAAACCCAGGTTGGAATGCTTTGTGTGGAACAGCAATTGGTGCTTCACTTTTCTTGGGTAATTTTGGTCCTCGTGCAACACGTATTGTTTCAGGTGTTGTCGGCATGGCAGACTTAGTTTTTGGTGAGACAACTGGCGAAGTGAAAACGCAAGGACACATTCTTGACGGAATATTGATAGGAATCTCGATCGGTATCCAAGCGACAAAAGCTATTCCTTTTGTTGGTTGGGCTATCGCTTTAGCTGCTGCTGCTGGGGCTGGTGTAGGTTTTCTTCGGTGGCAGGTACGAGTAGACTATGATTGTTTCCCAATTAATACAAAAGACAGAGATGTTACATGTGAATTGTTTGGAAAATGTTACTTTTATGATGGGGACTATACCAAATAATGCTTAGATCCGATGCTAATTGGCAATTAGCTGAATCTAAAATCCTCAAGACATTGTTCGTGTTGGGCCTCTTCTTGTATGCTTTTCAAGGCTTTTCTCAAAACAAAAATTTCGTAAAAATGTGCCAAAGCAGTAAAAATGATATTGGACATACTGTCAAACAACTAAAGAAAAAATTCAGAGCTACTAATTGTCAGAGCTTATACAATAAAATTAGTTCGACATCTTCTCTATCTTTGCAAGGGAAGAAGATAAAGAGTCTAGCTCCACTAGGCTTCTTCAACCATTTCACTTCTTTGGATTTTAGTAAAAATAATATAACTAATCTCGAATTTCTTGCCAGGATGAGGAATATTCAAATACTTAATCTCGAAAAAAATCGTATAAATGATATTTCTGAACTTTCAAAGATGAGAGGACTGAAAAAGCTCGTTCTCAGTCACAATCGAATCGAAAATATCTCTCCTTTGAAAAATCTAAGTTTACTGCAGTATTTAGACTTGTCTGAAAATAAAGTGGCAAATGGATCGGCGTTAGCAAAGCTAGAAAAACTGCATACTCTTCTGATTTTTAGAAATAAATTCAGATCGAAATTGCCAATAAGGAAACTCAAGAACCTGAAGGTGCTCGATATTGGTGAGAACCCACTCTCTAATATTTCATTCGTAGCTAATTTATCCCAATTAACTAGCCTAAATATTGAAAAAGTAGGGACTAAGCATCTAGCATACTTGGCTAATCTAAAAAAGTTAAAAACCTTAAAAGCCAGCGGAAACTCTATTAAGGACATAAGGCCTATTGCTGCTCTTCGGAGTTTGACCTACCTTAAGTTAGACAATAATTCAATATCTAATATTGATGGACTTCAGTATATGAGGAATCTTTCACACCTCAACTTAAATAATAATTACCTGGAAAAAGTTTCAGCTCTTAAAAATCTCAAAAAATTAAGAGCACTTGACCTTGGAAACAATAGAATCAAACGGGTGCGTTTCGTAGGTAGCTTGAATTCTCTCATATTTTTAAATCTCGAAAAAAATAGCATTTCATCATTAGAAAAGGTAGATTTTCCACGAAAAATGCAGGTTTTGAAGCTAGGGAAAAATAAGATTGTAGATATGACCCCGATTTTAACAGCTTCTAGGCTTTTTCATTTAGAGTTGCAAGAAAATCGAATTGAGAAAATAAGCTCTTTGGTAAAATTCAGATCATTAAAAGTACTTTTTATCTATGGTAATCCGTTTAAAGACCGTAAAACAATTGCAAGATTAAAACACATAAAACGTTTCAAATATAAGGCAGGTGAAGGCAAGATAATTAAGCCTGCAATTCTAACTGATCAAGGAGGTTCTCGGAAGCCGGTCTTAAGTAAAATGGCATCGCTTCATGTGAAAAATGAAGTTAACAAAGCTCTTCGAACCATCTACACAATGGCTGCTATCTTTTTAATATTCTTTTTGATATGCGCTTGGCGAATTTTTCAAAAATGTGATGAACGCGGATTCTTGGCAATCGTGCCTTTTATTAATTTGTTTACTTTTTTGCGTATAATTGGCCGCCCTCAGTGGTGGTCTGCAATTCTTCTTGCTCCGATGTTTTTTTTAATCTTGGAAAGCTTGGGGCTACCTTTTAACTTAGCAGGGTTCAAAATGAGTGATTTTTGCTCGTTTATCGCATTAATATTCCAAGTGATGGTTTTCCATGATTTAAGCAAAGTCTTCAATAAAAATTGGGGCTATACTGTGGGCCTAGTTTTACTGCCGTTTATATTTTTACCGATTCTAGCCTTTTCTCCCAGCTTATTTGCTAACCCGGCAAGGATCCGACCGAAATAAATTTCTCATAATAATTAGTAAAAAACAGTGGATTATACCTCTTGAAATCAACGGCAGCTCCTGATTCTTCCTGGGCACAAAATCATCAGGCAGTTAAATTTATCTAAATAATCATTAGCTGGTGCTTGCAAAGATCAACCCATTGTATAATCTGAGTAGTAGCAATAGCTTATGGTAGTAAGATAAGGAATTTAAAAATGAACAAAACAGAATTCGCCGAACATTTAGCTGAGACTATGGAAACTTCTAAAACCGAAGCAGCTCGATGGCTAGATGCGATGATTGAAGGAATTCATACTGGCATCAAAACTGAAGAGGGCGTTAAGCTTGCTGGCCTAGGTTCATTCTCTCGTACTAAAAGAAATGCAAGAACTGGCCGTAATCCTCAGACTGGGGAAGAGATTAAGATTCCTGCAAAGTGGGTGCCTACTTTCAAGGCTGCTAGCCAACTCAAGGAAATTGTTCAAAAGAAAAAATGATACTTGCCGAGGCTACCTAGCCTCTTTTTTTTGCCTTTTATTAAGCCGCAGATGCCATTATTTATATATTTCATTTTTTATCTCGTTTTACCCCTTTAAAAATACTGTTATTCTGTTTGTTGGTGCTATGCCTAAACAGGTTCGAGAACAACGTGATCAGGATAGGGGTAGTTTTGTGGAAAATGGCAAATACAGCCAATCAGTTATTTATCGGATGATTGTTGCAATCATCCTCTCTGGAGTAGTGATAGGGTGGAATTATCGGCTACTTCTGAAATTATACTATGTAGAGCAGTGGACCCATGTAGGGGTGATTTTAAATGCCAGTATTGTCGTACTTTTTCTTTCCGGCATTGTACAGGTCATGGTTCTTTTATTTAAGTATCGCTTTGAAGAAAAAAACATTGCTACCTTTATCGGAAATATTCGCCAGGACAAAGAAAATTTAGACGAGTTTGTCCATCCAGACTCTATGATTGGTGTGCGCTACAGTATGCTGCGAACTATGTGGGAGAAAAATTATCAAATAAGTCATGGAAGTTTAGCCTCTGTTCTAGTCGCACAGCAAAGTACCTTAGCATCCTATCCACGGTATGTTCATAATACATTAATCCTTACTGGAATGCTCGGGACGATAATTTCACTTGAAATTGCTCTTTCAGGAGCCTCTGATCTGCTTCAGTCTCTCACAGACACTTCTGGTATGGGAACGGTCATCAGTGGTATGTCATCTGCTTTATCTACTACCATGACTGCGATGTTTGCCTATGTTTTTTTTGTATATTTTTATGGGAAACTATCCGATTGCCAAACTCATGTGGTTCAGCAAGTTGAAAGAGTTACGGCCACATCTCTGGTTCCGAGGTTTTCCTCAACTGAAGAACAAATGGCTGCTCGCTTAACTAGCTTAGGTAAAAAGCTTGAGGCCATGGTAACTGGAATGAGTAGCACTCAATCTAGTATTGGTGATGCTAGCCGGGCTCTAGAATCTGTCATCAAAGGTCACTTGCGAGACTGGGAGGAAATCTCTTCAGGTCTGAAAAAAATTGATCAAACCATGAAACAAGGGTTTCGCTTGTAGGGAGAAAAATGGCAGATCAAGGATTTACCGATTTACGCTTGAATTCTGGAGGCTCAAACTCTGATCATAGTATCTGGCCTTCTTTTGCTGACATGATGTCAGTGATTGCAATGATTTTTATGCTCACTATGGTGGTCCTGGTTATCTCAAACTGGGATTTAGTTGAGCAGCTCCAAAAAGCCTTAGAAGTTGAACAACGCCTAAATGTTGAAGCTGAAGAATCAGCAAAACGTAATGCTAACTTAGTAACTCGCCTTTCAGATAAAGAAAGTAAGCTCTCATACCTGCAGATGCAGATTATCAACTTGCAATCAGAGAAAGATGAGCAAGAAAGGCAATTAGATAGCAAAATACAGCTGCTTGCAAATCTTAATCATAGTCTTGAAAAACATGAGCGTGATCTCGGAGAACAAAGGCAAATCAATCTTGTCCTTGATAAAAGATTACGGGAATCGCAAATAAGCCTTCAGCAGGCACAAAATCTTAGTCAAGAATTGCAAAATGCCTATCAAGAAAGTAAGCAGAACCAAGAGAACTCACTAATAAAAATTTCTGGTCTAAATAAGCAGTTAGTTCTTTCTCAGTCGAAAAACCAAGAAAAGGATCAAGAAGTCATTCAATTAATGCAGAACATTGAGTCTATGACGATTCAAATAGATGAATTTCAAGAAGAACAACTAAGACATAAGAGCAAGTATGCTAGTCTCCGAAAAAAGTATGAACGTTTAATACGCCCTGCTCGTGTAGCTCCAAGGGTAAAAAAATTGTTGAAATTACTTACATTCGCCAAGAAAATATAGCGACGATAAAGCTACGAAAACCAGATAATAAGCAGTCAGAAGAAATTGATAAGGTTAGACTTATGTCATATCTTGATCGATTGAAGGTAAAATTTCCTAAGAATATATATATTAAAGTTGTCTTTCCCAAGGGGAACTTTATTAGTCACGAAGAAGCTTGGAAATTTACCAGCGAGCTATTGAGCAAGTACGACTACTATTACCAAGACTAAACTCTAGCTCGCCAGTTGTGTCAGAAAAAGGCTTAGTCGTAAAGAGCATCCCAAAACACAGCAAGAGGTCCAACACCTTCTTGTCCTTGGAATTTTCCGGTCCCAAAGAGGAAATTATCTTCCTTAGTGTCGACAATATCCACATTGACTTGAAGTTGGCTGATAAGGTTATCATCTAGATCCTCTAGAAATGCCATGGCGCCTTCATCATCTCCCATGCGTACGAATGAAAATGCTGCAAGCGTTTCATGACCAGAAACCTCTAGGTTGTTTTCCTTTATGACATTTTTAAAGAAATGTTTAGCAGTATTGCGGTTATTCGGAGCACCATCTGTCAAAACAACTACAGTAAAAGGTTCGTTTCTTTGTAATAAGGGCTTCAAACGATCTTGATATACTTTTTCAAGAGCTTCAGTTAGAGGGGTACTGCCTCTTTGAGGAGGGTTGTTGATAAAAAAGCTGCCGATTTGTCCAACATCAGTCATGGTTTCGTATTTATGATTGAGTCGTCCATACTTATCTCCATCCCAAAGCATAATGTCGATTTTGTTATCAGCATCCAGGGCAATAGCAAGTTCTGATATACTTTCTGCAGCTACTCTCGCAGAATCCCAACGAGTCCAGCCTTGATGGCTTCTCATGCCTGCAGGATTTTCATCAGGAGCGTTCATCGAACCGCTCCGGTCAACAAGTATAAAGATCTCTCGAGCAGAAAGAGCTGCTAATCTTTCCTCATCATTGACTGCTAACTCTGGATTTGCCACGATATCTTCATAATGTGACTGATCCATGTGCCCAAGGGTCGATTTGATCTCATGCGATATACCGTTAAGCTGGGATTGTGGAACCTTTCCTCCTTGAGTAACCCCATATCTATTTTTTATTGATTTACCTTGTGATAATCCTGAAAAAAGAAGACCAGCGTACACCGATGATACAACTAGATTTTTAAAAATTTTGTTCATCTTTTAAACTCCAGTTTTTGAATTTAGTTTAGTTAGAAAACTTTATTAACAGAGCAAGGTATAAGATGAAAATTAATATAAGGCAAATTTATTTATATATTTTTATTATTAATATTATAAATTATGCATAATATTTTATACATTGTAAAAGATTATGTATAAAATATTATGCATAATAAATTCATTATTTCGGTAATGTTTTTTCTTGGTCGATAAAATATTCTTTACTACAGATGCTGGATTATTATATGGTTTCAATGAAATAGAATAGAGATATAAGAAACCTCTTTTTCGCTGCTTGGAATAATAATGAACGAAAATCAATACTGTTCTCTACTGACTAAAAATCATACTCCTTCTATCATAGGTACGGCTGGGTACAAGCCCTGTCAAATATTTATAGAGTTTGCTCAACCATGGAATTCAAATGTTATCGGAACTCCTGGCTTTCCCGAGGGCGTTGACGTCTTGCTGAAAAAGCTAATGCGTCAATATAAGGTGCCAATTAGTCTAAATTCAATGTGTAGAGAAAGTAAGCCCAATAAGGAAGCGTCACATCTATTTATCCTTTATAGTAAACCTGGAGATAAGTGTGCTTACTCCTTCTTTTCTTATGAAATTGCTTTAAATAAAGTTGAATCTTTTCTTACCCATTTGCTTCCAGATATATTTGACAATGGAATTACCTATCAAAGTGATGCTTTTAGGAAGAAAAGAGCGGTGATGATTTGCTGCCATGGAGAAAGAGATCGTTGCTGTGGGAAATTCGGTTTAGATCTTTTTAATCATATGAATCGATTTACTATAGATAAAAAATTGCCCATCGATGTCTGGAAGTCATCACATATTGGCGGACATAAGTATGCGCCTACATTGATGGATCTTCCTTCAATGCGAGTTTGGGGACACTTAAGCAATGCTGAAGCCGAGTCCTTATTGGTCAAGGATCAGTTTAATACCAATCTGCTAAAAAGATACCGCGGATTTTGTAGCCTTTCCAATTCCTATGAGCAATTTGCTGAGTCTGAGGCATTGAAAAAATTTGCTTGGGAGTGGTTAGATAGAGATGATTTTAGAGTCTGTTCCGATTGGCAAAAATCATCAGATGATGCTAAGGGGCAAGTGAATTTTTATCGAGATTCAGAGGCAGATTCAGTTTTTAGATGCATGGTTAGTCAATCAGGAACTTATGAAAGCCAGGCTAGTTGCTTTAAATCTGAGAAAAAATCTATACCAATTTACTCTAAAGTTTGATTAGGTATATTAAAATATTTTAGGTAAAACTGACGTCTATTTTGAGTGCAGTTTTCAAAAGCTTCAAGTATTCATAATCTGAAACTTCTATTGCACCGAGGCTTTTAAGGTGAGGGGTTAAGAATTGGCATTCTAGAAGTGTTAAACCCTTCTCAAACATATGTTTTACTAGGTAGTACAAAGCTACCTTGGAAGCGTTTGTTTTTCGATGAAACTTTGATTCTGCAAAAAATGCTCCTCCAAGACAAACCCCATAAGTTCCCCCCACTAACTCTTGCTCGAACCAAACTTCTACAGAGTGGGCTAAACCAAGCTTGTGCATCTGAGCATAAACATCTAAAAATTCGTCGTTAATCCAGGTTTCAGGGTGTTCAGCACAGCCTTGCATAACTTGCGTAAAAGCTTGATTATAGGTAATTTTAAAAACCGACCTATTGATTGTGCGCCGTAATGACCGAGAGGTGTGAAAGCCATTGAGCGGTATGATTGCCCTTGGATCTGGTCTAAACCAAAGGATCTCACCAGAGTCACCATCTGGCATAGGAAAGTAGCCTTGAGAATAAGCTGCATGTAAGAGTTCGGGGTTCAAAGTATAACGCTTCATCTATGCTATTATACCGTTAGACAGCAGAAATAAAAAGATAATTTACACAGTACGAGGGTCAGTTCACCAAAAGTCTGTTTATTCATTACGCAGTGAGATGGCCTTCTCGATGGCTTTCGACAGAGACTTGCGGGTAAAAGGTTTGTCGAGGATGCCGGAAACATTTTGGCGGCTTATCTTCCTCTTTGTTATTGGGTCAGCGCCAGAAACAATGATAATGCTAGTTTGCATTCCTGTTTTTTGTATTTTTTTAATTAGGCCGACGCCATCAAGTCCAGGCATGATTAGATCAATGAGAATAATGTCGTGATTATTTTGGACAAACTTAGAAAATCCTTCGTCACCATTGTTTGCCATTTCCACATCGTATTCTTTGTCAAGAAAACTAGCAATTAGCTCAGTGACGAGCGAATCATCATCTACCGCGAGTATCTTTAGTTTGTTGGTCATCTATTGATTCCTTAAACTAAAATATTTCATCATAACGATGACTATTGGATATTCTACAATCTATACTCTAATATAAAAATCAATATTGTGTGTGAATTTTTTCCAGCCATGAAACGAGCCTAGAATTTAGGTTCAAAATTTATCAAAATGAGAAAGACTAAATCGATCATTATTTGACATGTTCTTTACTTCAAAGATAGTATGATCCCAGGGCAGTCACGTAAAATATCAGATGAAAATGGAGCAGCTTTGATGCTTGAAAGACCTTACTCACTTCTTATTATCGATGACGAACCAGGGATTTGCGATATAATTGATTCTGTAATTTCCCGACAATTTAAGAATGATCTCAATCTAGTTTCAACCACATCAGGAAAAGAAGCCTTAGAACATTTAGAAAATGAAGAATTTCATATTGTTGTTACTGATTTGAATATTCCAGATCATAGTGGTTATGATATTGCTAGAAAAGCATGGGACCAAAGCCGATCAACCCAAGTTATTTTTGTTACCGGACATGTTGAAATGCCAGTGTTTACAACTTGTTTACGTGAAGGTGCAGCTGCGATTATATATAAACCGATTAATCCCGAACATTTGATCAAAGTGGTCAACATGTGTATGGAACGATTTGATTTTTGGAATTATGCATACGACCACCAACTTTAGTGTCGCGAATAACATAGATCGTGCTTTTGGTTTTTATCACTCCAAAATATATCAATAACCCTTCCTTATAAACTTAATGAATAAAAAAGCTAAATGTATAGATGTTGCCCTTGTCTCAATAATTACCTGAAATTGTTTAAGAAAAACCAAGAAAAATATAATGCTACAGTATTCTCCTGCGACAAAACTTGATGATCGATAAATTCTGTCGATATTCAGTATCGTTGGGGAATTTTAAACGCTTGAGTCTTTTCTAAATTATTTAGGTAAAAACTTGAAAATTTCTGTTAAAAAATCAATTGCAAGTAAGTTGATTCTCTATGTGCTACTGACTAGTACTTTGAGTACTACTATTTTTACATCTGTGTCTTTTTATATCGATTATACCAACGAATTAAATGATCTTAAAAAAATATATCAGCAGATTCAATCTAGCTATGTAACAAGTCTAGCAGGGGCTATTTGGGATATAGACAAGAGTCAAATTAATCAGCAGCTAAATGGAGTACTTAACTTTCATGATGTTACCAAGGTTAGTATCACTGAAAGAGGCAAGATAGTCTACCAGAAAAGAAAAGATTCTAATGAATCTCATAAATTTGTTGAGAGCAGAAAGTTTGAATTGAAAACCATAGATGGTGACTTTGCGGGGATTTTAGATGTACATGTTACAAAATCTTATATGTACAATAGGTTATTTGACAAGGTTGTGTATTTTTTTGTTACTCAAGGTTTAAAAACTTTATTAGAGTTGTCTAATTTTTTAACCAGCTAATATTATTATTTTATATGATTATTATGTAAATATTGATAAGCTGATCCCAAACGTAATTCTGGGAGGGCTTGATATGTTTATTTTCATGTTACCGGAAAGACAAGTG
>JBGCDR010000094.1:0-6374 GCA_045105515.1 Oligoflexales bacterium | reverse complement strand
GAGAATATTAAAACGATTTTATAGGCCTAAGGGCAATGGGCCCTCATGGCTAAGTTTTTTAGCTTCTCAAAAAGACAGTTTGTGGTCCCTAGATTTTTTCAGAGTGGAATCCATAGGTCTTAAATCGTATTGGGTAATGCTAATAATCGATCAATATTCGAGAGAAATAATAGGGTTTAGAAGTTTATCAGGCTCTATTCAAGGAGCTAAAGTATGCTCTATCTTTAATAGCTTGGTTTCCGAAATCGGTAGGCAGCCCAAATATCTTTCCACCGATAATGATCCAGTGTTTAACTATCATCTTTGGCAGATCTATATTGAAATGATGAACATTGAGCAAGTCAAAAGTATTCCAGGAGTACCAACATCTCACCCATATATTGAGAGATGTATTGGTAGCACCCGAAGAGAATTTTTAGATCAGACTCTTTTTTGGTCACAAGCTGACTTAGATATGAAATTAAAGCAGTATCAAGAATATTTTAATGAAGCCAGACCCCATTACGCATTGGGTGGGCGAACACCAAATGGAAAGAACTTAAAAAATGGCAACGGCTACGAATTTAAAAACTATTGCAATGGCTTGTTTTCTGTTCCGTTAGCGTGCTGACTAGGGTTATGAAGAGTCACAGCTTTAAAATGGTCGGGGTGACTGGATTTGAACCAGCGACCTCATGCTCCCAAACCGAACTTTTGGGAACTTGCAAACCCTTAATATTATTAATTTAATAAGTAAAATTGAGAACTTATGACAGCTTCAATCTCTGATAGATTTTGTTCAAATTGCATGTTTTTTCATCTAGCTTGTTAACAAAATGTTAACATCATGGCATGTCAGTGACATTTAACACACCTCCCCCTAAATAGGGATGCTTTTTCCTAAGTTTATTAATCTTACACATCAGATTTAAACTAATCTAGATAAAGATAAATTCATGAAGTTAGTGCTATCAGCATTTTGTCTATCCCTATTCGTATGTTGGTGCGCCTGATAACATAAACTCTTGCAAAAAATACCTACCCTCAAACGAAAAATCTTATTTTTTCGGTTCGAATGACAGTTTAACTTGAGTTATGAGGAGCCACAGGTGGCTGTTAACTCTTATTCCGAATCAACTATTTCTTTAAACTGAAAAAATTTAGCAACAGCATTTTCATCACTATCTATAAGCTTTTCAAAAAAATATTCATCCTCACCCCAAAATGAAGGTGCTAAAAAATAGGTTTGATCTTCATTATCTTCATAGTGAGACCAAGTCCAGTCACTTGCCAAAGATTTGTCTACTTCCTCAAAGAGGCATTCTGGATATTTCCTTGGGCTGTCTATAAAATTATCATCACAGATATAGAACCACGCTTCATTATTTCTAAATCCAACTGCGTATACATTGTATTCTTTGCCAAATGTAAGACCTTTAAAAGAAGTCCCAGAATGATATCCACCTTCTACACAAATATACCGTGAGGTAAGCCCTGTCCCTTTATTACTAATGCATCTAATTTTCATAATTCATCTAATCCACAAACGGTGGAACTTTTGGTTCAGGTAAAGGCTTCTTTGCCCCTATTCCATCATTGTACCTATATTTAAATTTAAACTCTACATTTTTACCCGTGTCTAAATTCTTAAACCAATGAACATTGATTTGCCTTCCATCCGGAGCGATATGCATATCCTCCATCTTGACCCAACGACCCTGCCCATAATTATCAACTAGTCTTGGCTTATCAGCTAGTTTTTTCATAATTATTTCCCCACCACCTTCTCTTGCATTTCTTAGAACAATTTGTTCCTTTAGGTTATGAGGTACTTGATCAGGAATTGGGCCTTTCCGATTTACTATAATACCAGAATTAGAATTCCCAGCATCAACCTTCTTCTTATGATCCTTAACATGCTCTACAACTTTTTTACCTGCTTCTCGTTCAGCTCCTTTTGCTCCTTCTTTAGCAAGCTCTTTTCCCGCTTTCTTTGCAGCCTCTTTAGCGCCATACTTGGCACCTTGCTTACCCGCTTCCTTTGCAGCTACTACAACTCCGGCGCCAGATGGAAGGTTAGTATAAACATCGAAAGCAAATTCATAGCCATCCTTTTGTCCATCTGTATAATTGCCTAATTCGTCTAAGTTTTTGGCTGGATGAATTAATTCTTCATCACCTCCACAATTGTGTACCAAAATCGCCCTAGAGTACACATCTTGCTTGAGATTACTGTCAGGAGCAACAACATAGAAATTGTGATTCTTTTCAATGCTTAATTCTACAACAGGGCTGTACCGTCTTTTCCCATCAATAGAGTTAACATTTGCTAGATCAAAAGCAGCCGTTAATAAATGGTCTCCTAGCTTAAAAAGCTCTGCATCTTTTACATTTGCATTCTGTTCACAAATATCCTCCGGATCTGAAATATGATAGATCGGGTGGTCGGGTGTAACTGTAAAGGTACCGACTGAAGTTTTTAAATCTAAAACCTCTTTAAGCTCAAAATGATGAACTCGTGTTACTCTCGCTTCCTGACAGTGTTTAAAGTTGCAGCTAAGAACTAAATCTCCCTCTTCAATTTCGCCCATAGCCTTAAGGCCACCTTGTGGGGTAAGAACCAGGGTGTTTAGGGAAAAACAAGTTTTGTTGTCTTCTGCGAATTCGAGCTTTTTCTTAAGTTGTTCATCCTTCTCTCTCTGTTTTTGTAATTTTACCTGAAATTCGTGATCCTCTTCAGTCATTCCGATAGGAGAGGAAGGCTGCTCATTTTGTAAATTTACTTCTGGGTTTGGGTCTTCTTTCAGCCCTTGAACAGGCTGAATTTCATGCTTATTGTTTGATTCATTGCTTCTCGCATCTAATTTAAGATCACTTTGGCCAGGCTCAATATCGTTACCGCTATCATCAATATCTAGTTGATCTTCATTTTCTTCTTCGGGAATGGTTGGTAAGCCACTACTTCCCCCATCTGTCGGAGAATCTATATTTAAGATTGACTCGGTATCGGCGACGAGCTGTTGAAATCTTTCATCTTCTTCAAAAGCAAGATCTAATGGGCTTTCATCATCTAAAGCATCCTTATTTTCTTTTAGTTTCTGACCTATGGTACTGCCGACGACATTTGCTAATTCATTGATTGAAGAGTCTAGTGCCCGCTGCAAGATCTGATCAGTATGAACAGTCTCATTTCTAGCTAAGTGCCCTGCCACATCTGCAAGCATGTCATCGATAACATGTTTCGCACCGATGGAAAAAGCATCATCTAGCTGCAAGTCTGCATTATTTACAATTTCACCGGTTAGTTTCCCGATTCCTAAGGCAATAACCGAATCGAGGATATCATCTGGCGTTTGTGAAATTAGCGAATCCCAGTCCATGCTTCGCTGGTCAAGCAAGGCACTTAAACCTTCTCTAAATACATTTTTTGTTATGGTTTCAACTATGACTTCAGCATATTGCATCATTTCTGCGCTGTATTTTAAGCCTTCTGTCGCGTTTAAGGCGGATTGTTTTAAAGAATCCCCGAACTGGTCACTTAATCCGTCATACATGAAATTGGCACCGAAAGAGATAGCCCCGCTTTTTAGGTTATTGCGAGCAATTCTCCATTCATCTTTAGATCTCAAGCCTCCACTAGATCGGTTAATAGAGATATCTATAGCAGAGTTGAACGTGACGGTAGATAAAGCTGTGTAAAGTTTAGCTGCAGTCCCAGGACCGAAAAAAATACCTGCTGCAACAGTTGAGCCAATTTTTACGCCCATTATTAGGCCTTGACCGATAGGAGATGGGCCAGAACCATTTTTATGTTCCTCTTCAAATAGAGGTTTAGTACCCCTATTGAGGTTTGTTTTTGCCTGCCTTGAAAGCCTTACATCCATTAATTCGCCGGATTCAGCCTCAATACTTACATTTTTTGCTGATCTAAATAATGCTCTTGTGGTGATTTTTTCCCTATACAAATCATAATGATCGTCCCAATAAAACCGATTATAACGACACTTTCCGACGCGCCCTTTAGATGGTCTTTTAGGATGCAAATGCTGAATTTTCGTGATGGGCATGATGTAAATCGATCCTTCTGACTTCATCATGATATTTTCATGTCTTGATATGAACTGCCCACCCAATGAAAAGATGCTGCCTTTAACATCAGGATTATCAAGATCGACCTTGTTATGAGCGAATATATTTAATTCTCCCCCTGCCCTGATTTCTGCTGGTTTGAAGTCTTGGGGAAGACCTTCTTCATTTAAATTGTATTTAATTTTATCGTCAGGTTCAGCGTAACCATCGAAATCATACACCTGGAACATATTCTGAACGTCTATCCTAATATTATGATTGTCTTTCCCTGAATCGATGATGGCCCCAGATTTTTGAATTAAATTAATAGCATCTAACCTGAAATGATTAGTTTCAAGAACTGCATCCTTATTCATAACAAAGTTATTACATTTTAATTCCGAATCCTCGAATTCCACTTTGATATTGCGGTCGATCATGACTACAGGGTCACTTGTCTCGATATGCAATTTTTTAGCACTTACATTATTGGATCGATTCATCCCTAGGCTACCGGTCATTAACCGACGCACATATTGGCTATCGAGTGCTCCAGCGATATATAGAACACCACCGGCATGTACATGCTCAAGATCTAATCTTGTCGGCCTATAAAGCTGATTAGGATTGTTATGAGGTAGATGAATAGTCAGGTCACCACCTGATTCAAGCTTCAAACTACCACCTTCACCAGGTGCCCAGTCCTCGCCAATACTTGTCGTAAGCTTGTTGTGTGCTTTAACGGTTCCTAGACCTTTTAACCAGTCCGCATTCACAGATACTTTGTTACCTTCAAAAGTCCCGTTTAGCGTAATTCTTTCGGCAATGGCTAGGACTTCACCAGCATCGACCAAACCTTTGTTATCAAGGTATTCACTTACAAGAGTAATTTTTGAACCTTCGTCACCATGGATACTTCCCTTGATGGAAATCTTTCTTGAGGGTAAAATATAGGCGTTTTCATCATCTGTAGAGCTAAGGCCCCCACCGATAGTAAGATGCGCATTTTTTCCTAGTGAAATCCTTTTGTCTTCAGATGTCTCATTACCTTCAATCTTCACCGAAGGTGCAGATACAGACATAATTCCGTCTTCTAGGATGCTTGTATGATGAGATGTACTATATTTAATCGATTTTTCAGATATATCTGTGGCACTCAAAGCTGTTCTGCGGCCATAATCTTCTAAGCTATTTCTGGCTGCGTTTGTTTCAACCTCAAGCTGCCTATCTGCGGATTCAAGATATTCAATATCTTGACCTTTCGTATCAAGCGATTTTCCTCGGACTTTTCCACCTATTTTTACTTTTTTAGAAACTACCTCAGTTTGTGAATCCCCCTCACCAACTTGAGAGTTTTCCGCAAAATAAGTCTCTTCGCTTTCACCACCGTCCTCTGTCATAAAGATTGCTATTTGCTTATGGAGCAGTTTTCCTCTGATTTCATTTTTCTTAGCAAAACTAGCAAAGTTCGCAACCCTTAGGGTAAGGTGTCCAGGCAAGTAGAAATTTTTACCATCAACCCGTATTTGATCGATGCCAGGTAAGATTTCTTGGAGCACACTGACACCCTCAGCGTTATCTCCTGAGATATAAGCAGTGATTCCCAATTTGGTAGGCATCAGCGTTTTCTCAGCTCCAGAAAAACCATATTTAAGCATGTTAGCAAGGCGTGCCATTTCTCTATTGTGGTCGAGGTCGGCTTTGCTTAATTTTTTGCTAGTAAAATTCCCATGCTGATCCAAGGAAAGAGACTTCATAGCCATAAGGTTATGTGTGTTTCCGTTTTGCGCAGATATATCTGACTTCGTATCCTCATTTAATTGCCGGGCTTTTCTTAAGGAGTCAGCGCCCAAGGTAGTTCTGCGATCAGCTAGGATTGAGACTTCTCCTGTGTCAGCGTAATCCCTATTCTGGCTATGGGAAACATTTTCGCCAAAAATACTAACTTTCTGAGAAGCTTTATTTTTAGCGGCATTCTTGTTCTTAGTAAATTTTGTCGATTTAGACTTGCGTAACTCCGGTTTTCCATCTTTTAGAACTGCCTGATAGCCAACTCTCTGACTGCCCCCAAATGTGTTATTGCTGACTGTCGTGCTTTCCTGGCCATAAACAGAAGCATCTCCGTCTACAGTGCTTTTTTCCAGTTTAGCTGTTCCGCTTGTAGCCGTTACGTCTAAACTTCCTGTGAATGATGAGGACTTTACGTCTGCGCTATCTTGTGCAGTGGCAGAGGTATGAGTTTCAGCGTTGCCTTCAACTTTCAAATTATCTACTGCAACTTTTTTTGTTCTGCTTTGTAAAGCATTACGATCGCCTAGAATAACCTT
>JBGCDR010000093.1:0-12688 GCA_045105515.1 Oligoflexales bacterium | reverse complement strand
TTTTAATAAAAGTGAGCCATTTTTTTTAAGTTTTTTCTTCCTATATTTTTTTTATCTAGTCACTTTTGGTACTGCGGCTTAGAATTTTTCTGACCTATTTAATGAAAAATTGGAAAAAATCTTATTTGAATCAGCCCTGCTCCATAGCCTTAATACGACTTGCACCAAAGCTATAAACCGACAGCAAACTTACCAGCAAAAAGCTCTTAAACACTCGATTCCCCTTCCATATTTGCACTCTCTAAAATAAGAGAAATCTAAATCAAACCATTTTGCTTCATATACTCTTTCTGTATATCAATTTTCTTTACACAAGATTTAAGGAATTTTTCCAGCCTTTCTTTAGGCTCTTGTTCAGCAAAAACACCACCAATATAATCATTGGCATTGATAAAATTAACATTGTCAAACTTCAAATTATTCTTGATTCTTAGTCTAAAAGCATCATGAGAATCTTGCAAAGCCTTGATTTCCTTGAATCGCTGTAAACCCGGAAATAAACCTGTTCGCTCTCTTTCCGTACCATCTCCAACACCTATGATCAAGATCGACAATGGAGTTTTACTTGCTGAGGCTAAAGACTCTATGGTTTCTCGCTGCGCTATACCGGAAGAAAGGGCTCCGTCAGTCAAAATAATGAGCAAGGTATGCCTTCTATTTTTAATCGCTTGCTGAGATGCAATCCTTATAGGACCAGAAAAACTAGTAGGTCCAGACATATAGCAGCTTTTTCTGTAAGATCGGTATGCCTTTAAGACACCATAAAGACCGATCGCAGGTTTTTTTGCACTACTAACTAAACTAACTCCATTTATATCTCCTATTGACCTTTCATCTCCAAAACCAAGAACCTTGAATTCACGGTCTTGTTCGTCAGGTACCAAGTTTCCAATAAGTAATTTAGTAACAGTCTGATATGGGTTGTGCCGCACATCTTCCTTAGAAAAAAGATGGTGAAGGTTTTTTCCGTTAAACGATTTAATACCTGTTTGAGCATTAGAACTTGTAAAATCATAAGCCATAATTATGTCGGTACTCTGAGGTAAAGCCATGGATTTTATATTGACTCGATCTTGTAACACTTTGTTTTTAAACCGAAAATAACTCAAGGGATCTGAAGAAAATTCTGAAGCTCGGATAGTAGAAAAGTTCAATACAAAAAATATATTAATATAGAAAAAACAGATCAGTAAATTCATATCATTTATGCTCCTTGGTAAAACCTACCAATAATCCATGAATGGCATGTATTGATTAAAATATGCAAGGGTAAAAATATTAAATAATCTCAAGCCATGAATTTTGATATCATTTTAATTCAACAGTAAAACTGTATTAAAATTATGGAAACTTATTTCTTGATATTATAAAGATCACCACGTCGATCAGAATCCACAACTCTTTTAAAGGGTTATTTATGAATGGTATTCAAATTTTTAGAAACATTATCCTTTCTTCTACTAGATCAAACCAAGTAACAACGATGATCTTAACTTTATTAGCTTGTTACCCAATAAAGGCTGCGGAAATATCTAGTAATAGTCCAATCTCAAACTTGAGAAAGAGTATTTTGGAACAGATAGAGGATTCTGACGAATCTACAATTAATCCGGAATACGATTCCATCTCGGAGTCGGATGAGATGGAAAACATCTTTGAAAAGGTGGAATCAACTTTATGGGATAACTATAAACTTAGCAAGACACAAGAATATAAGAGTTCTAAAGAATATTTTCCTAGGCATATCAGGATGCAAAAATCCAGTGGTCTAAAACACCCTCCACATCGTCTAAAGGGACTTTCTTATGATTTAGAGGGGATTTCCGATCAAAGAGAGAACGATCTTCAGCCTCATGCTTTCCTTAAAAATAATAGGAATGGTTTACAGCTCGGTCTAGAAAACTTTGGAAACACTTGTTTTTTCAATGGAGTGATAAAACTCCTAGCTTCTGACCAAGATTTTTCATTAGCAATCAACAGGAAGATTCATTTGGATAATGAAGCAGAATTGACAGAGGATAGCTACTCTCTTAATGTAAAGAAATCATTACGTATCAAGAAAAGTACTCGTTTAAAAAATCATTTCCTTACCCTCATTAATATGATTAGACAAAGCTCAGATGTTAAAGATAAGCAAAGACACTACAAACAGATATCTAAACTCATCAAAAAGGTTTTTCGTGACTATCGAGAATTGTACTATCTTAGCAACAATAAATCTCCTGAATCTCTACCCGGAGCTCAGCAAGACCCAGAAGAATTCCTGCAAAACCTTTTATCTTTTATAGGCTATCAAGACCATTCTGGATTCACCCTAGCAGATAGCATTAAATGGGATCATGAAGAGTCAGTCAGGATTTCAAGCAAAACTCACAATAGCATCCTTAGTTTATCTATAAAACCATTTGGTTTTCCATGCTTTAAAACTCTCCAGGAAGCAATTGACCACTTTTTTAATTTGGAGAGGGTAAATGGCAGTGCGTCAAATAATTTTGTTGGTGGCAGTAAACAGTTCAAGTTACTCAATGCGCCAAAAACCCTGTTGATTCAATTAAAACGCTATGAACTCGACTACATAACCATGCAAACCAAAAGAGTTTCTAGCCTTGTAAAAGTTGAACCCATCAATATTAAGATTTTTGATGAAAATAGTGGAGAAGAATATATCGCAACATATAAACCAATTGCCGTACAGGTTCACGACACCCTTGGAGGAGATTCCCTCAACTTTGGCCACTACTACACCTATGTAAAAGAAGGAGCTCATTGGATCGAGCATGATGACTACAGACCTCCCTACATTAATCATAATGCCGATGCTACTATTTCTAAAAATGCATATTTGCTGAAGTACAATCTGGAATTCGTGAGTATGAAACATTAACTCCAACTAAGCAATACGCATGGAGGTATCTCCAACAACTACTATTGCTATTCAATCACTAATGCAAAGGCAACAAAGGTCCATGCAGGCAAAGGCCTGCCTTTTTTATCTCGACGAGGATGGAACTTGGCTTTTTTTGCCGCTTGAATCAAGACTTTATCCATACCAAAACCAACCCTCCTACTCAATTCTGCTTCTACTACTTCTCCGCTAGCATTTACAAAAACATCTACCACGAAATTTCCTTCGATCCCAGCATCTAAGGCATCTTCTGTATAAATAGGTTTCTTCACCGATTTGCGGATCAGCTTGGGATCAGCACTTAAGTCTTGCTGCAGAGCCTCGATTTGATTAGCTTTCAATCTAAGACCCTTGTCTTTTTCCATCAGTGTATTACCTAAAGGCACACTTACTGTGGATTTGCCTTTCCCCATGGATTTAGCCGATAGACCTTGGACCCTCTTTGCGTTTTTTTTAGGTTTTTTATCAGGCTTGCGAGCTACTGGTTTGGACTTCGGTTTAGGCTTCTTCTTAACCACCTTCGGTTTAGGCTTTGGCTTGGGTTTAGGCTTGGGTTTAGGCTTGGGCTTTACTTCCTCAACCTTGACTACTTCTTTCTTCTTAGGTTTCTGTACGGAAATCTTGACCTTAACTTTTCTTGTTTTAGGTTTTGTTGACCTCTCATTACCATAAAAACTTAGTCCGAATCCTAAATGGACTCCTACTGATAAGAGAGATAAAATAATCCAATACTTCATGATTCTTGGGTTCCTTAGTTTTGAACCTCTATATTGAGGGCAAAGTCATAGACCCCATTGTTTCTTAGTACATCGATTAAAGCCACCACTGAACCATGTTTGGCATTTGTGTCAGCTCCAATCAGCGCTTGTAGAGTCCTTCCCTCTTGTTTCAATAATGCGATCTTTCCGGGAAGCTCCTTCAAATTAAGTGGCTGTCCATCGAGGTATACATTGGAGTAAGCATCAATAACAAACCCCAAGTTTACATTGTCATCTGGAGTATCTCCACTAGAAGCCTTTGGCAATTCAACCTTGATCGACTGATTGTTAATATAATTCGCAGTAACCATAAAAATAATAAGAAGCACGAGCATAACATCAACAAATGGGGTCACATTGATCCCCGTTATGGCTTCACCTTGTTTCTGTGCACCTCCAGCCATTTCCTTACCATCCTCTCTCTAGCTATTTACTAGAATAGTGTTTCATCATTAAGTTCTGGACTGCTTCAGCATTACTCATTTTTTGGTTTACGATTCTCCCAAACCAATTAAAAGCAATCACAGCTGGTATTGCTACAAATAGCCCAACTGCCGTGGCAATCAATGCTTCTGAAATACCCGCCATAACCACTGCAGGACCCCCAGCAGGGTTTAAACTCAAATCTTCAAATGCCTGGATAATACCGAGAACGGTTCCAAATAAACCAATAAAGGGCGCATTGTTACCCATAGTTCCAAGGAAAGTTAAACCCTTTTCCATCTTTGTTCGACTTCGGACCATGTAACTAGTAGTCCCTTTTTCAATTGCGTCAGTACCTTGCGACTGACTGGCAATAGCTTCCTTAGCAATCACTGCTTCTAAAGCAGCAGAGTTATCACAAATTTTGCTGACCTCGTCCTCCTTACCTGCATTTAATAAAGGAGTGATCTTTTCCAAGAAAGCATCAAAGTTAATCCGAGTTCGGTAAAAATAATACATTCGGTCAAACATAACAGTGAGTGATACAACACTCAAAATTAGAAGGAGCCACAGAACCCATTCTGAGCCTAGGAGGGTAATACCCATGAGGGTATCAACAAGGTTGGAATTCTTGGAAACCATAGTAGGAGTATCCATTGTGGGTGTGTCCTTTCCTATATCTGTCAGTTTGCTGGGATCAAGCTTTGCCGCTGGAACAGTATCTGGCAAAGGCTGATCTTTTCCTTCTACGTTTGATGGAGGATTTGAGTTGGGGGCCTCTGCTGCTGGCAGGTTTTGGATACCTTCAACACTTTGATTTTCTTGGCTAATTGCTGTAATCCCAGAAAAGCAAAAAAAGTACAAACTGATGAACAATACTTTAAAAACCATATTGATCCTCACTGATTAAGATGTTCAATCATATAGGCGGTTTTCGGAAGAAATTGACTTTGGATAAGCCTTGAGCCTTCGGACGAAGTTTAACATAAAGAAATTACGAAGTTAATTATCCATTGCCTCTATCCCAGTTAGTATTATAGCTTAATTGTTCATTGAAAGATTACTATGTAATAACCAGATAAATGGGAACACTATGACACCCTGTAAGATTTTAAGCTTGGTTTCAATCCTTTGGACCTTATCTTGCTGCACCCAGAAATTCGCTGCGGTAGACACAATCGATCCGCTAATAAAAAACTATTATGAAACACTTTTTCTTTCACTCCCTAAGCCATACAAACTAGACGACAATCAGGAAGAGCATATAATTTATAAATTTTATTCTCCATGGTGCCATAGCTGCCTCGAAGAATTGAGCCACTTACAAGATTTCGTTTCAAAGAAAGGAAATCAATACAAAGTTTATCTGTTCTCTATCGAAGAATCCGATGAAACAACAGAAAGATTCGGATTCAAGGTACACTACGTTCCGGGTTTGTTTGATAGAACCAAGTACCAACAGGTTCCTTTGACTTTTATATTCAAGAATAAAATTTTGAGTAGTATGGCAACTAATCCAATGAATTATTCCAAGTTACAGTAAATCTTCTTTCCACTCTTCGAAATCTTATTTTTTTCTCCCTTTGCCCACTTTAAGAAAGTAGTTTTACTTAAACTCTTATGCCCAAGCCTATTAAAAAAGCTTGCGATTCTAGGCTTCCTTCTACGCTTCCTTCTCTTCTAACGTTATCGTCAATTTCAACTGAAAAGCTGCGAATATATTTGTGCTTTATACTTTGACTCCCAACCGAATATTCTACATTCATAGTTAGAGATGGATTCATTGGTAAATCAACACCAACATTGAATTTATAGCCATTTGTACTTGCCTGAGATTTTGTACCTCCAACCTGGGTGCGCCCTTTGATTTCGTAGTCAGAAAAAAGGTCATGAGCATAGATAAGATAGGGAGTAAACGGCAGTGCAAACATAGCATTTGGAAGGCACAACTTTGCTTCCAGTGAAATTTCGTAGCCCCATGCACCTTCTACTTTAACCCAGTGATCAAGTACATCTAGGCCTTCTTTTTTAATATTGAAAAAGCTGAAGCCCCCACCCATTTCTAGGGGCAAGCCAGAAATTTCATAGAACAGTGTTCCACTAACTTCATTTGCTAAAAAGCTAGAAGTACCAAAAAACCATCGGCGCCCAGTCTGAATCACTAGGGAATCAAAAGGTGCCTTTGCATAGGCTAATGATGAGATAACCAGGTATAAAACCAGTGAACATCTGGGAACAAGGCTCAGCATAAGACCTCCTATTTATTAAGAAAAACAAGAAGATCATACTATCAAACGGGAAAAAAAACATGCTGAAAACAAAGCCTTATATCTGCCCTTCTACTCTGACCCCCTTATCGCATATAGACCCTTCCAGAACAGTTCCACCTTTTGCATTTAGTGCATGAACAATTCCTTCTCGCTTCTCTTTAGGAGAAAAAACTGCCATCACACCTCCCCCACCCGCACCGCACACACGTGAAAAATATGCTCCATGCTCGAGAGCTACCTGATCAAGGTGTTTAGTTTCTTCAGTTTCAATTCCAGGACATAAAATTTTCCTCAGCTCCCAATCTTGCCGAGAATACTGAAGCAGACCCTGCCAATCTCGCTTTAAGATGGATTGATAAGCTTCGGCAGCAAGCCCGCCGATTTCAGAAAAAATTTTACGTACCTTTGTATCTCCATCTCCAAATTGTTTGAACAGCTCCCAGTTATTCATGCCCGAGAATCTTGATTTTCCGCAGAAGCAGAGGATAAGTTCATCATCAAGGCCTTCGAACTCGCTAAGAGGAAATGTTTCAACAAATACTCCCTCAAATGGAAAATGAAGATAATTCAAACCACCTCTCACTGCTCCCCAATGATCTTGACAGCCAGCAGGCATTTGCAGCAATTTCGCCTCAAGGTTTTGTACAGTTTGCACCAGCTGATACTCGTTCATGAACGGCTCGTCATTGAGCATATGCCTAGCCTTTACCAGTGCGGAGGCGATACTAATAGCCAAGGAAGAAGAACCTCCAAGACCAGCCCCCTTTGGAGAATCAGCTTGTAGTTGAATCTCAAGAGCAGGCAGATCTTGTCGCCAAAATGCGCTTAGCAACATAGTTACCAAAGGCAATGACCTATTTGCACAAAGCTCTTGGTAGCTTAGTTCCAATTCAAAGCCTTGATCGAAGCTTTTGATCAAGAAAGTTTTTTGAGCGCGCTCACGTATATAAGTGCGAGCAAATAAACTCACTCCCAGATTAATGGTCCCCTTGGCATCGAGCACATGATTTATTGGCCAAATATCTAAAGTACCACCTACCAAATCTACCCGGGTAGGGGCTATTGCATTTACTTCAAGCATATTGCAGATCCTTCCAACAATCCTGTTAAAATAATAGAAGCAACCCAGTGTATTTACGAGGACACCCCATGACATCAAAAGGTTATTTAAACCGAAGCCTAAGGATATGTTACCTCAACACTCAAGATCACGTGATTGACGCTCAACGCATGGCACTAGAAAAGCGACTAAAGCTTCTTGGAGGTGACTTTTCCATGCATCAGGTCAAGGGCTTAAGTGATCCTAAGTTTTCACCATGCGACCTATTGATTATCGATGCCCATAAGCTCCCAGCAGAAAACTTTCCGCAATGGCTATTTAGCTTCAGCAAAAAAATTGAATCCCAGGGATTTATTTGGGTTCCAGCCTTGATAATTTCAGCTGCCTCATTTATTACCTTGAAAGAAGTTCTCAATCGAGCAATAGAAATGAACTGGTACTTCGATATCATGAGAGAAGAACATATGGACTCTATACCCATTAGAGTTGCCAACTTGCTTAGGATTCATGACCACCTCCATGAAATGAAGCGATATGAAGAGTCTTTGAATGCTCTTTCAACCCAATTGGACCAGCTTACCCTTACCATCAAGACATTAAAGGGAACATGAAACATGGGTTACATGGACTTAGAACAACTTTCATCAAGCGAATTGGTAAGCCAATTTATTTTAGAACGGCAAGGACGTGGTCCATGCTTACCTTACAAAGACCATAG
Organism: Oligoflexales bacterium; assembly: GCA_045105515.1. GTDB lineage: Bacteria > Bdellovibrionota_B > Oligoflexia > Oligoflexales > Bog-1112 > JABSRF01. Next base: position 4,554 of record JBGCDR010000093.1, on the reverse strand, counting down.
CTTAGTTCAAGCTTGGCTAGAAGCCAGCAAATACGACGTGGACCGCCTGCTTTTAATTCTTTCTGACTTAATCCCAGAGAAAAAAGCTTTGAACTCTGAACGCCCTCTGCCTCTAAAAGTCTACCATAAACGCATCATCGAGCGCTTAAACCTAAGACAGCACTAGGAAGTCCACACTATTTTAAAATCGGAGATAAAATTAAGACTGGGTTAGCTGTGGTAAGGGGTAATCTGGAGCCCAGTATCTGGACTCCGCAGGACCACACGGATACTATTATAAATATCAGTGAAATCTTGTCAATAACTTTTCTACATAAACTTTTAGTCAAAATTCAGAGAGCTTGAACACATCATAAATTTGCACTGGCATCGCTTCCCATATAAAGACTTTATTTATACAAATTTTTAGCTATCCTGTAGGTTCAACGCTAAATGCCTCATAGTAAACTATGTGCATATAATAATTAGGAGCAACTCATGTCAGAGAATACAATAGACGTTACTGATGAAAACTTCGAAGAAAAAGTACTAAAAGCTAGCACACCTGTTTTAGTAGATTTTTGGGCGCCGTGGTGTGGGCCTTGCTTAGCCATTGCTCCTACTTTAGACAACCTTGCTTCTGAGTACGAAGGGAAGGTTGCTATTGCAAAAATGAATGTAGACGAAAACAAGCACATTCCAACCCAGCATGGAGTGCGTTCAATCCCTTTTATGGTCTTGTTTAAAGATGGCGAAGTACAAGATTCAATCGCAGGAGCAGTTCCCAAAGCGAAACTTTCAGCAATGTTAGATAAAGCTCTGAACTAATGGTTAAAGGTGAGGTTGAATACCACCTCTTACAAAAACATTTGTCTTCAGCCGGACTTGATGAAGTTGGGCGAGGCTGCCTAGCTGGCCCTGTATACGCAGCGGCCGTAATTCTCGACTATGATGCTCTAGTTGGTCTACCAATAAAAACTCGAGAAAAGATCAGAGACTCAAAGACCCTGTCGAAAAAACAGCGTTCTGAGATGATTTCAGTGATTGAAGAAATCGCCATCGCTTCGGCAATCTCCTTCGCTACGGTGAGGGAAATCGAGAGTCTGGGAATTGTAGGTGCTACTTTCTTAGCAATGCGCCGCTCCTTAACTGACCTCAGTAAGCCATTTGACTGTTTACTGATTGACGGCAACAAACCGTTAGAAGGTTATAAAGGTGAGCAAAAGACCATCGTTAAGGGTGACCAACTTTGTTACTGTATCGCAGCTGCTTCAATATTAGCCAAAGAGTCGCGTGACAACTACATGCGGGAGCAAGCTGCATCTTTTCCGGATTATGGTTTTGATAGTCATGTCGGTTATGGCACAAAAGCCCATATCGAAGCGGTTAAGAAGTACGGCGCCTGTTCCCTGCATCGCAGAAATTTTGCTCCGATACGAGATCGCCTTCATTACAGCTAGAACTTTACCACCATGTCCCTAGAACATTCTGCCTTTAACTTTTAATAAGAATAGACCACTCGAAAAAGGAGCTACTACTGTGCAAGAAGCATTCTTCCCTATCGGCAATGTGGCAGAACAACTAGTCGCCGAATATATTTCTCGAAAAGGCCACCAGGTCCTATGCCAAAACTATCGAAACCTAGGGTTTGAGATAGATATTGTTTCATTAACTAAGAATACACTGGTATTAATTGAGGTAAAATTTCGCAACCGCGCTAAAAAAGACCTCGACCTTAGCACCATCATTAGCCCACGAAAGAAGCGCTGCCTCAAAAAGGGCATTAATGGATACATCAGCCGGCATCAACCAAGATTTGACACAGTACGATGCGATCTAGCTTTGGCTTGTTTTGTGACTGAAAATAATCAAATGCAGAAAAAGCCTTACAACCCGAGATCAGGAATAAGACTTTACTATTATGAAGACATTGGCCTGGAAAGCTAAGGTTATTTTTTAACTTTTTTCTTTGCCTTCTTCTTCTCTGCTTTAGCCTTTTTAGGCTCAGCAGGCTTTGCATTATGATCGATAGTCTTTAGCTGCGTGTCAGCAGGAAGTCTGCGCGAACGAATCCTTGCCGCTTTACCACTTAATTCTCTCAAGTAGTACAAGCGTGAACGTCTTACCCGACCACCAGCAAGAACTTCAATACTATCAACGTAAGGAGAGCATATTGGAAAAATACGCTCAACGCCAACACTATTTGCACCGACTTTTCGAATGGTGAAACTAGAGTTTACAGTCCCTTTTTTGAAACGGATACAAACTCCCTCAAAAGCCTGAATACGGAACTTCTTCTCTCCATCAGTGCTTTTACCTGTCTCTTCTACCTTATAGTTCACCCGTACCGTGTCACCAGGACGAAACTTTGGATGTGTCTTCGTCTTTGGAAATACACGCTCTTCGAACTGAGTGATTAGTTTGTTTTTCATTTTTCAAAACCTGTCTAATTTAGCGACCATCTCGCACGAAATAAGAGCCTATATCTTCGCTCTAAGAAAAGGATGAATATAACAGCATGATGAGTCAGTCAAGGCTTTTCGTAGAAAAGCGCTAGATCACAAGCTCATCAGAAGCCCGTGAAACTGAGCTTCCTCTTTCAAGATCTTCCTTTATTTCGGAAAACACCTCTGCTAAATCCTCCCGTTCCTGCGTTGGAATCCTCTCCCGCATGCGAGGGATAATATGCTCTTGCTGATGCTCAATATGTTGATTCACAGCCTGGCAAAGACTTTCAACAAGCTCTGCTAAATCACAGCTCTCTATAGAACTGCCCAGTGCAGAATCCAGTTTAGCCAAAATGATTCCTACCTCTCGATGAAGCTTGATACCATAGTCAATGCTCCTACAAGCATTAGGAAACAGCTCACCTATTTCCTGGTACAAAAACTCCTCATCAATAGAAAAATACATGTTTAGGGCATCTTTAAAGTTTTTATAGGCTACCGCAACATCATCGCCACTCCCTAAAGCCCGACCCTTAAACGCCTCTAGAAGTTTGAGCACGTTTTCTTGCTCAAACTTCAATAAAAAAAGGATATCCATAACATACGCCCTCTCACATGCTTGTATTTCCGCTTAAGCAGGAACAAGCCTGGGCATCCCTTTAATACAATTAAATTAAAAAAACAAGCCTTCGTTTTTCTTAGTGTAGAAACGACTACTGGATATATATAAACTATGCAATGATTCAGGAATTATGCTCAGGCCGAGAAGCTATAGCAAAAACCAATGAGGATCAATCACAAGTATGAATTTTAGAAATATCGAAGAAAAAATCCAAACAGAGCAAGCCATTAGCCGCCAAGAAGCCGAGCAACTTTTTCTTGAAGGTAGCGATTGCCAGCTTTCTCAGCTCGCCAGCCTCTCAAGGAGACGCTTCCACCAAGCCGATGAAGCAACTTACCTAATCATGGCAATTATCAACTACACGAATGTTTGCGTTGCCAAATGTGATTACTGTTCTTTTTATCGACTCCCTCATCAAGAAGGCACCTACTTGCTAAGCTTTGAGGAACTCAGCGAGCGCATTGATAAGCTAACTTCTTACGGAGGAACTCTAGTAGGATTTAATGGAGGTTTTCACCCTAAACTGCACATTGAGGACTACGCAACTCTTTTTGCAAAGATACACAAAAAATATCCTCATCTTACGTTTTATGAAATGACCATTGCAGAGTTTATGTTCAGTTGCAAGCTTTCCAAGGTCTCTTATGAGGAAGGTGCTGAAATCTTAAAGGCAAGCGGTACAGAGTGGATCACCGGAGGAGGTGCTGAAATCCTCGATGATCAATTCAGAAAAAGACACAGCCCTGGCAAATTCAAGACCGAAGACTACTTCAAAGCCCAAAAAGCTGTGTTGGATGCCGGACTCGGTTCAACTGCTACTATGGTTATAGGCTTTGATGAAAGCCACGAGGAACGATTCAACCACCTTGAACAGCTGAGAAACTTTCAAGAGAATGTGGATCGAAAGCTAAGCAGCTTTCTTTGCTGGACATACAAGCCTTGGAATAACGAACTAGGTGGAAAAGAACTAAGCACCCGTGAGTACCTCCGATGGCTTGCGATTTCCCGTATCTATCTGCATAACTTTATAAATATCCGCACTTCTGTTCTGACCCGCAACGAAGATGGTCTCTTGGGACTGCAGTATGGAGCCAATGATTTTGATGTTCCCACTGAAGATGAAGTTACGGAAAAAGCAGGGGCTACGATCTCTCTCGACTTTGCAAAGATCCTCAAGAATTGTGAAAATCTCGGATTTAAACCGATCTATCGCAAGCCCTTAACAAGGCCAAATCTCTACCTTTAAGGAAAGGTGATGATTTCAAAACCAATATTTATGCTGATAGGCCATCTTGCTACCACTCTAGGCATCATAGGCATATTCCTCCCACTACTACCCACAACCCCATTTTTATTAGTAGCCTCTTATTAGAGTTGTCTAATTTTTTAACCGGCTAATATTATTATTTTATATGATTATTATGTAAATATTGATAAGCTGATCCCAAACGTAATTCTGGGAGGGCTTGATATGTTTATTTTCATGTTACCGGAAAGACAAGTGAA
>JBGCDR010000092.1:0-37316 GCA_045105515.1 Oligoflexales bacterium | reverse complement strand
CGAAGATATTTAATTGCCGAAAATATGGTATTTTTCACTTATCACTGGAAAATAAGAAGAGTTTTTAAAATTAATTTCAACCGCGATAAAAAAAACTGAGTTGCAAAGGCAAGAATTTAGTTTCCGACCAGACACTAAATACCACTTGGTAAAATTACCTTATGGTTGGTATGAAGCTGGTCAAGAAAAAGAGATCTTTTTCGATTCGAATAATAATTGTAGGCTTCAAGTTAATCTTAAAAATGGTGCCGCTATTTTTAATTCTTAGTTAGCATATTTTTATGCTCGTCTTAAGCCAGAATCTCTCACAATATCTTCTTTTTTATGTAGAGGGATATTTTCGTTGTAGATAATCAGGAGAAATTGCGAGTAAAGCCTTCCCTTTGGGGGCTGTAAAAGCAGCTAGATCTCCAATTACATAGGCTTCAAGGTGATCTTTTAGTTGGCGTTTCCATCTACTAGTACAGTCTTTCTTCTTTTCTTGAAAGTTCTTTTGGGAATCAATGAGAGTAACTTTGAAGCTCTTAACATTGCCAAAGACTTTGCTGCATTGATTCCACCAAAACCTCCTCCCACAGTCACCACATGTTTTGCCTGTTCCATTAAAGACTCCTTCAATGTTATATATAACCGATAGGTAGGAATATGAGAGCTGAGTCTGCGAGCAGAACTTAAAATAAAGCACCACTATTTTTATGTTTGTTCTATGTTTGATTGTTTGTCATTTTTATCCATAAAGATAGCATGTTAACCATAATTGCAAATGTTTGTAAGCTTACTTCCTTATTATCATAGCGAAATCAACTGTTTTATGGTAATGAGCGTATTGATCGTAAGTTGCAATGGATAATCTCGGCTTAAATGTGAGGGAGCTTGGGCTTTTTTCAAATATAGGTGAAATGGATTTGGAAAGTATAAGTTGGGTAAACTTAATGGAACCTGTTCAAGTAACGGGTGAAAATTGGACAGGTAATATTATTGCCATAAGCCAAGAACATTTACTTGTGGACCAGTGTACTCGTGGAAATACTCAGAGCTTTTCAGAGTCTTTTGAGGTAGCCTTTTTACCGGACAAAACTCACCCATTGTTTGGTGAATTTTCTCTCCAACAAACAAGTGAATATTTGGTTCATATAAACTCTATTGAGGGCAAACTGCAGTTGGCAGACCTTCTTGGCTTGCTCCGGAAAAGTCAGCATATTGATCTTTGCGACAAGCAAGATGTGGAATCTTTGGATCGGTTTACCGGATTTTCGCAGCTTAATTTTATGCCCCAGACTTTACCAGAAATGGATTGGGAGGATTGTGATACAAGCTCACTGTTCCTTGGGCATAAATTTGATCTTCCAATTTTAATTACTGGAATGACCGGGGGTATTCAAAAAGGGGCTATGATCAATGAGACCCTTGCTGAAACAGCTGTCAAATTCAATATACCCATGGGTATTGGCTCACAAAGAATAGCTCTCGAAAACCCTGAGCACGAATCCATTTTTAAACTTAAAGACAAATTTCCAGAGTTGTTTCTGATTGGTAATTTGGGAGCAGCTCAAATTATTGGATCTGAGGGACTTGAGCGATGCAAACGAGCAGTGGAAATGGTTCAAGCAAATGTTCTAGCAATACATATTAATGTTTTGCAGGAGCTTGTACAGGTGGAGGGAGATCGAAATTTTCGTGGCCTCTTACATAGCATAGGTGAGCTATGCCGAAAATTACCGGTTCCAGTCCTGATCAAAGAGGTTGGTTCGGGTGTTGATCCCATCACTGCAACGCGCCTCGTAAATTTAGGGGTCTGCGCAATTGACGTAGGTGGAAAGGGTGGTACCTCTTGGCCGTATATTGAAGGCTTAAGGAGCAAAAATGCTGAGACAAAGCGCCTTGCCGATTGTTATCGGGACTGGGGTATTCCCACAGCATATTCTCTTAGTGCCTTGAGTCTCAAGAAACTTGGAATTCCCTTGATTGCCACAGGTGGCATCCGAGATGGTCTAACTGTCGCCAAGGCATGTGCACTTGGAGCAAATATGGTGGGAGTTGGTTTGCCCCTTTTAAGAGCTGCTCTTAATTCAGTAGCAGCAACAGAAGTAATTTTGGAAAACTATGCAAATGAACTCAAGGTTTGTATGCTAGCTACCGGCTCTCGAACCTTAACAGATCTCCAGGAAAAACTTTGTTTGGCAAATCCCTGTGAGGAATCTTTAAAGCAATTCATTCAGATGCAAGCTCAAAATAGGGGCCGAATTTATGAGTGAAGCAGTCAGAGTCTTGGTTCCCGGCAAACTTATGTTATTTGGTGAATATACTGTCCTATGGGGTGAAGAATGCCTCGCTTTTTGCCTTAATAGTTTCATGGAAGTTGAGGCAAGGCTCACTCAAGATGGGCTAGTGACTATTGAATCAGATCTTTGGGATGAACCTGTCATTTTAGGGAACTCTATTCCAACCCCTTCCTATGTCCAAGGACATTTCATCTTTCCGCTATTCAATCGCCTGCTTAAGCGTTTCCCGCTTCCAGGACTCAGGCTAAAGGTTTGTTCTGGTTGGGACATTACTGCAGGTCTTGGAAGTTCTTCGGCTCTTAGCCTAGGTTTATGTCTTGCCGTTGCTAAACTGGCAAATCCACGATTAGGGACGATAGAAAACACTCAACAAACAGAGCTTTGGGAATGTGCTCAGATCGCATGGGAGAACCAGGTAGATCATCAGGGTTTTGCATCTGGCTATGACATTGCCTGCCAGCTTCAAGGAGGCTTGATGAGCTTTGCCTTTAAAGCAGACCAGTGGCCGGCATCGATAAGCTCTTTCCAGGCTGAGAGTCTGCCAAATTTCATCCAAGTATACTCAGGTGGAAAAGGTGCGCCAACAAAAGGTGTTGGTGGTAAGACCCTTACTTGGATTGAGCAAAACCAGCTCAAAAATGAGATTATCGCTCTGATGAATGCAGCAAGAAAAGGGTTTTTACAAGCTCTAGTTCAGGAGTCTGAAAGTTCAATGTCAGCCGCAATCGCCCAAATTGCAAGATTACGGCAGTTTTTGCTTTCAGGGCCGTGCTTTCCTCGATACCTTGAGGATGCTTTAAAAACCTGCAAAGGCTTTGATGAGAAGTTTACTTATAAGACGACGGGAGCTGGTGGGGAAGATGCGATCGTTGTATTTGGATTCCCATCTGAGACTAGGGAAGCTCATGATAAGCTAGCATCTTTAGGTTGGCATGCATTGGATGTAAATTTTCCTTGTCATGGAGCAATTTTAGAATAGTGGAGAACTGTGTAGTCAATGAGTTTTTTACCTTATAAGGCAGTGGTACCGGCGAATATTGCCTTTCTTAAATACTGGGGGAAGCGTGAAGCAAAAACCCAGTGGCCTGCAAATGATTCGCTGTCAATGAGTCTTGCCCATAGTGTCACTAGCACTTACGCACGTGTTATTACAGATTCTAATGAGCACCAGATTTATTTTTCTGGAAAGTATATAAAAAGGGATAGCGATTTTGGTAAAAAAGCTTATCCCCACTTAGGATTTTTATCGGAGCAACTTGGTACCCAAGCATGTTTGTATGTTGAAACAAACAACTCTTTTCCCACTGGTTGCGGTATTGCTAGTAGCGCAAGTGGTTTTGGAGCTTTGACAATTGCTGCAATTGCTGCCTGGCTTCAGGCTGATTCTCTTGATACCCTTGAAAAAATCGGTTTTTCTCGTAGCCGCATAGCTGCTCTAGCAAGGCTTGGGTCGGGCAGTTCCTGTAGGAGCTTCTGGGGAGGCTATGTCAGTTGGAAAGCTGGTAAAACAAGTGGTCAGCAAGAGTTGGTGCCTCTGTTTACAGATAAACACTGGCATCTCGCAGATACCATTGTCTTATTCTCGGCTAGAGAAAAAGCAGTACCATCTTCTAAGGCCCATTTAGATGCTTGGTCAAGCCCTTTGTTTGAGCCAAGGCTTGCAGGATTAAGAGAAAAGGAACAGCAGATGATATCTGCTTTGCGGGACAAGGATCTTAAGACTCTTGGGCCTCTGCTTGAACAGGAGGCACTAGAGATGCATGCTGTCATGATGACGGCTAACCCTTCCACGTGTTACCTCTCGACTCAGAGCACACAGTTTTTAACTTGGCTACGTGAGCTTAGGAGGGATAGAGGAATTACGGCTTATTTCACCATTGATGCAGGACCAAATATACACGTGATTTGCGAACAAAAGGATTGTAACCTGCTGCATATGGAAATTAAGAAAAGTTTTCCAAATCTTGAATTTTTGGTGGACCAAGTAGGTAGTGGACCAGTTTTAACTCGCTCTATTTGAGGATTTTTGTCTACTCATAATGGGTGTGGGGTAGTTTGGAAGATGTTATGGAGGAGAGATGTCAATAAGTAGCTTACGGGATTTCTTTGAATTCCATTGGGGAGATTTTATTACGACCCATTACGGTGATAGTGGGCACTTGTCTGCTGCTTGTCAATATGCCTTGGAAGGCTCTGGCAAACGTGCGAGGCCTTTGCTCTTTATGATGTTTGCCCAGAGTCTAGGTCAAGATCTTTCTAAGCATCAGTTGTTCATTCCAGCATTTGCACTGGAAATGATTCATACTTATAGCCTCGTGCATGATGATCTTCCTATCTTTGATGATGACGATTTGCGTAGGGGTAGGCCAACGGTACATGTTAAGTATGATGATGCTACTGCTTTATTGGTAGGTGATGCATTATTGTCAGATGCTTGGGCTCTCTTGTCGGGTGGGTTGTGTCAAGAAGACTTGTGCAGCTTAGAATTAAGCAAACGAATGCAGATGATTCAGGTGTTGTCCTTTGCTGTTGGTTCACGCGGTATGGTTCAAGGGCAGATGCTTGACCTCATATGGACAAACAAACAAGGTTATGAAGTAGCAGATTTAAATCAGCTCCATCAAAGAAAGACAGGAGATTTGATTGCAGCTGCATGTAAAATGGGAAGCATTGCTGCTGGAGCTAATAAAGAACAGTCAAGGCTAGCTGCTCTATTTGGAAGCAAAATTGGTTTGGCTTTTCAAGTTATTGATGACTTACTTGATGGGCGCTCGGGCACTGGCAAATCGCCAGGTAAAGATAAGGAACAAGGAAAGCTTACCTTCTTACAAACTATGAACTATGAGCAAGCACAGGCATTTGCCCAGCAGCTCACTAATGATGCTATGGAATTGCTTTATAGGTGGCCCGGTGACCATGAAGTTCTCAAGCATTTCGCTCAATCTTTACTTCATCGTACTTTCTAGTTTTTTTTATCATTAAAATTAGTGGACTATCGATAGGGAGCAAGCTCTTGATGCTTTATGACGATATACATAATGGTAAAGAGATCACATTCCCAAAGGAAGAAAGTAAAAATGAAAGTCGGTTCAATTTTCATTTCACCAAAAGAGTTTCAGTTTGACTTTGTAAGAAGCCCAGGGGCTGGAGGCCAAAATGTCAACAAAGTAAATAGCAAAGCTGTTTTACGATGGAATGTTGAAGATTCTCCAAGTATTTCTGAAGCTTTGCGTCAAAGATTTCTAGATCGTTGGTCTAGAAGGATCAACCAAGATGGGGAGGTATTAGTCACGAGCTCCCGGTATCGAGACCAGCTTAAAAATAAACAAGATGCTCTCGATAAACTCGTTGCTATGCTTGAAGAGGTTAAAACCCCACCCAAGCCTCGCAAGAAAACTAAGCCTAGCAAGGCAGCCAAAGAACGAAGACTAAGGGAGAAAAAGCAGCGTTCTGAGACGAAATCTCGTCGAAAATCTCTGAGCTATGATTCCTAAGTTCATGTTTTTATTTTTTAAAAAACCTTTTTCAGGCAGTTTGATTCTTAACTCGTTTATTCCCTAATCTAAAATTTTCATTTGCCATCATCCCCAAAGCCTTTCATAGAAACGCTTTGGGGATGATGGCAAATATGTGAAATGAGGGAGATGCTCTGATGTCCCTTCGGACCATGTGCTTTAAATTTAATGACCTTTAACGAATAGCTACTAACTATTTACTACGTGTTTTGTAGGTTTTGAGCTTTCCTAAGTCTGAGCTATACATAGTTGAGTGCATTATCATTAAACTCTTGGTTAGTAGACTGGTGATATTTTAAACACTTAAATGGCTTCTGAGTTAACATTGGTACTTTCTGTCGTGGGGTTTTGTTATGGAAAAGTATAAAAATATCCTTCTTGCCTTCGATCTGAATCCTAAGGATGATAATCAGGTCTCTGAGAGAGCTCTTGCATTTATGCGAGAGAATAAGGCGCGTCTAAGTTTGGTGCATGTTGTTGAGCCAGTGACCAACTATGGAATGTCAGCTCAACGTTTGCTTGATTGTATAGAAGAGCATGAAGCAGAAGCTAAGGAAAAGGTAAACAATCTTGCAAAAGATTTGGAGATTCCTGAGGACAGGCAATTTGTAAAAGTTGGGGCTATTGCTGAAATAATCGTAGAAGTTGCTAAAAACATAAAAGCAGACCTGATTGTTATGGGAAATCATGGGCGTCATGGCATTAAGTCTTTGTTTATGCAAGATACTGCAGCAAGTTTGATCAAGCATGTTGATTGTGATGTCCTTGCAATAAAGGTCTGAGTAGAAAAGTCCCAATTATCGAGGGACTGTACTACTTGAATAAATAGAAGCTTACCGCTTGGGGATGCCTTTACTTACTTAGAGCCCTCTTCGATAGTTTTCCTTTGTATTCTTTAAAAAAAATCCGGACTGTCGACTCCTAATCGCAAGAGTAATATTTTAGTACTATTCGAACGCTTTCCGTAACACATGGTAATAAATGATCTATTTTGGACTTATTTTTTTCTTTAAAGATTCTATTGAAAAATAACGATAGGTTCTTTGTAGGGTGTTTTGCCTTAATCGCAAAAGACAAAGAATACAGAACTATACATCCGTAGTGATGGACACTTAGGAGAGGTTGTGTCTATGTTAGTACTAAAGAGATTACTAGCGATAGTAATAGCAGGGGTTTTCGGTGCATGTGCGGTCCAGCCTTCAGCTGAAAAAACGAAAACTCAGAAAGTTGCAGTAGAAGATGAAAATGCTCATCTACCAAAAACAAAAGATAAAAGCGAAGATGCAGAAGCTTCGAAGACTAGGGTTAGAGTAAATAAAAATACTAGCACTGAGGATAATACTAAAGCTGATAATACTCCTGTGATCGATGAAAAAAATAAGGAAAATGAAAGCAACCTTCCTCCGGTAGAAGAAGAAGAAATGAAAGAGGATATTGTTGAGGAAGAGGAAGAGGAGGTTCTTGCAGGTCCTTTGGTCGCATTACAGGCACCAGCAGCTCCCCAAAACTTTAACTTATTAAGTCAAAATATGATTTCAGTGCCTGTAACTTCAGCAGGAGCAGGCACTGCAGTATTTACGATCGAAAGAAGTGCTTTAGACTTGGTGGACTTAGCTGGAGATATTACTATTGCACCAGCACTACCGACTCTTTCTTTTGCTGCTGCTGGTGAGGTTAAGATGCTCAACATAAACGTTACCATTACTGGTAAAAATCCAGCTGTTGGCGCACAGTCATTTACATTAGTAGCTACTCCAACTGGGCAGGAGCCTATTGAGTTGCCTTTAAACTTTACTGTAGAGCAAAGAATAGATATTGAAGTAACTGAGGTCCGCAGTGGCAATAATGTTTTTTCAAGTGGTGGTCAAGTTTTAGCAGCTGGTGACAATATTAACGTTAAAGATGGGACTACGATTAGTTTCACTAATATGGATCCCAATGAGACTCTCAGAATACATATGGCCGGCGGTTATCATCAAGGTGATGCTATCCCAGAGGGAGAATCCTATGTTCCCGCTCAGGATTTTTGCGGTGAAGCTGGTAGAGATGACCAACTATTTTATGACCATAATGGTCAAAATACGAATGATCAACGAACGATCACTTGTGTTGATAGAGCCCAGTAGTAAATTTACGGGGTTCTCAGTTGCTGAACTACATAGAATCCAAGATTGAGACGAAGGATCCCAGTGATGCCTTCGTTTTTTTTAGTCAAATTTACGGCCGTTGCCACCTTTCCTTTAACGTTTCCCTGTGCTATATCAATACGTTAAATCTTATCTATCAAAGGAGTGGCCGGTTATGATTAGACCAGTATCATTGACTATTCTTGTAGTGTTTTTATGCTTTTTAAATAATGAAGCAGTAGGCTTTTCTCAACCCCCTGTGGAAGATCATATATTTGGAGTTGAAATGACCAAGCAAGGGCCAGTGTTTCAAGTTTATACAGGTGGTTGCACGGAAAAGGAAGACTTTAAAGTCGAAGTATTGCGGGTAAAAAATCCTGTATTGTTACGTTTGCTACGATTAAAACCTGATTATTGCAAGGCTTACCATCCCTATGGGATTAAAATAAAGTTCAGCTTCGAAGAATTAGGATTAGCTCCATTTACCTATTTTAAGGTTGTAAACCCAAGAAGGATTGTCCAGGTGGTTAAACCGCCTGATAGCAACTAAGCTATCTTTATTGCTTTCTCTTCCATAAAACTTTGGAGTTTTTTTTCAAAATGAACGAATTCAGTAAACTGAATTCCCACGATGCCGCATTCCTTAGCTGCTGAGATGTTCTCAGGACGATCATCAATGAATACACATGTTTTAGGGTCAAGGTTGTAACGTGAGGTTAATATTTGGTAGATTTTTGTGTCTGGCTTAATACAAAGTTCTTTTGCGGAAACCACACCACCTTTGAAAAAGCTAGAAATTTGATACCGAGAATCAATATATGCAAAAACATGATGGGCCATGTTGGTAAGAAAGTACTGGGATATATGCTTATCGTTAAAGAGTTTCACATAGCGGAAAGGGTCAGGTAGCAGGCAGATTTCTCTAGGTAAATGGATGGTGATAAATTCTTCAATAGTTTCTTCTGAAATACCAACCCTTCGGCTGGCTTTTGCAATAAATTCCTTGAGGCTTATGGTCCCTGCATCTAGAGCGAGCCAATCTGGATGTTCAATTAACTTAGAGCAAACTAGATTAGCAAGGTGAACATCTAAGAAAAATTTTTTACAAATTTTTTGAGGTTCCCAGTTAAATAAAACCTTCCCGAAATCCCAAATCAGATTGATCATATAGCCTTCCTTTATCTATACTTCAACGAATGGAGGTAAGGCTTAATGCTTAGCCTTTTGTTTTTTCTCTCATCATTTTAACCTTTTTTACTGGGAAGTCGCTCAATTTTTCTCCAAGCGATTTTATATTCTTAATATCGATAAACTCTTCTAATTTTATTAACTGGGATGGAGGAGGATTGTCACTTCCAATTCCAGCAAATTCTGCTTTGATCACGGGATGGGCTTTTAGAGTGGCCAGCATAAGTTTGCTACCTTTGGTCTTGGGGACAAATGATTTACATCCAATGGAGTCGTCCGTTACAGCGATGCGCTTGACGTAAAGGTCACTTCTCTCTCCGTCTAGGTAAATGGCTGATATGATTGTCTTAGCTTCCCACTTTTGTAGCTCAATAAGGTCATCGCTGAAAATGCGTTCTTCCTTGCAATTGAGGATTTCGTAGGTCCCTGATTGAAACAGAGCTATGAGTTTATCCTTGCTGCCAAACTTCCCAAGATATATACCATTTCCTTCGAAATTCAGTTTGCCCGAATTGCGGTCAAACCACACTCTCTGGCTATCGCTTTTGTTTACCGAGAGCTTATGACGAATGATCTTACTAACTGGATATTTAGTAAGGGTCGTACCAACTGCACTTCTATTTTTGACCTCGATGCTTGAAAAGTCAAAGAGGTGACTTTTCTTTTTCGACTGAGTTCCTGGCTTGAGATTCACGCTGACAATTTCAGATTTCTTATCCGGGTTTACGGAAAGGTATAGAATTTTTGTGTCAGTGGCACCTTTAGTGAGTTGATAAGTCTTATCCCTAGTCGCAGATAAAATATTGCAGCGTTTAGCAATTGCAGAACCTGATTTACCATTGCGATAGATAATGTGATAGGTTTTAAGCTCTTCATTTTTAATAAATTTACTTATCCAAATAATATTCTTGCCGATATATGATTTTGCACAAACCTTAATAACTTTAAAGCTACCATCCTCGCAAATGGCAATGATCTCATCGAGCTTCGAACATTCGAATAAAAATTCGTCTTGTTTTAAACTAGTGCCGATAAATCCATCTTTACGGTTAACATAAAGCTTTTGATCATTGACAATAAGAGACTTAACATCAACCTTGTTGAAGGACTCAATCTTCGTCCGACGTTCTCGTCCTTTGCCATATTTTTTTAATAGTCCGCGAAAATATGCTATTGCATATTTGTTGAGATTTGCAAGATTTTGCTCTACCTGCTCTAATTCAATCTTAAGCTTTTCCAAAACCGTATGAGACTGATCTTTTTCAAATTTTGAAATTCTCTTGATCTTAATTTCTGTCAATTTTTCTATATCTTCGTCACTTAGCTTTAAGAAAAAATCATCAGAAAAAGGTTGTAAATAATGTTTAATCTTCTTTAAAACTTCTTCAAAAGAACCAGCGTTTTCAATTTTACGATAAATTTTTTCTTCAATAAATATCTGTTCTAAAATACCCGAATGAATTCTTTTCTTCAGTTTTTTCTGGGAAATTTTTAACTCTTTTTCTAGGACTGACTTAGTATTTTCTGCTGTTGATTTAAGAACGTCATTAACGCTGCAAAAAATAGGTTTGCCATCAGCTATGACACAGCAGTTTGGTGAAATCGAAACTTCACAATCCGTAAACGCGTAAAGTGCGCCAATTAATTTTTCTGGAGTGGTACCAGTGGGCAAATGAATTAGTATTTCAACATCTTGAGCTGTGTTATCTTGCAACTTTTTAACTTTGATCTGGCCTTTTTCCATAGCTGCTAGTATGGAGTCAATAAGACCAGATGTGGTTACCCCGAAGGGAACTTCTTTAATGCAGAGAGTTTTTTGGTTAATGGTCTCAATAACTGCTCTGACTTTAACTTTGCTGCCTTTTTTACCTTCTTTATAGTCAGTAAAATCAGCAATACCCCCTGTGGGAAAATCAGGAAGAATTTGGGGTCTATATCCTTTTAAGATTGCTATGGATTCTTTCAATAACTCGCAAAAATTGTGAGGGAGGATCTTAGTTGATAGCCCTACCGCAATGCCTTCTGCTCCTTGGGCCAGCAAGAGAGGGAATTTGACGGGCAGAAATACCGGTTCGTTGTTACGTCCGTCATAAGAACGCTGCCACCATGTGGTTTCAGGGTTGAATACGACTTCTTTGGCAAAGCCAGAGAGCCTTGCTTCAATGTAACGAGCAGCTGCAGCCCGATCTCCGGTTGTGAGACTGCCCCAGTTGCCTTGAGTGTCGATAAGCAGGTCTTTTTGGGCAAGCTTTACCATTGCATCGCTAATTGCCATATCTCCATGTGGATGATAGCGCATTGAATGACCAATGACATTTGCTGCCTTGTTATAGCGTCCATCTTCGAGGTCATTCAATGAGTGCAGGATTCGCCTTTGCACAGGCTTCAATCCGTCCTCGAGGCTAGGAATTGCTCGGTCGAGGATGACGTAACTTGCATAATCTAAAAACCAGTCTTTATATAGGTTATCAAGGCCATTTCCACTCGTTGCTCCTTGGCGTTCTTGACTAGCACCTTCTTCGGTATTTTCTTTGTTCAAGTCTTCGTCCATTGCTTAGGCATCCATCCTCTGCTCATTCACATTTTCTTCTATGCGAAGGTTGTCGATGATAAAGTTTTGGCGTTCGCCGGTATTTTTTCCCATATAATATTTTAAAAGCCCAGCTAGAGATGTGCTTTGGTCAAAGCTTACAGGTACTATACGCATGTCTTTACCAATAAATTGGCCAAATTCATCTGGTGAAATTTCTCCCAAACCTTTAAAGCGAGTTATTTCTGCATTTTTACCAAGCAAGCCAAGAGCGGATGATTTTTCCTTATCATCATAGCAATAAATCGTCTTCTTTTTATTTCTTACCCTAAATAAAGGGGTTTTTAATATATGAATATGTCCTCTTCTCACCAATTCGGGGAAAAATTGTAAAAAGAATGTCATAAGTAAGAGTCGAATGTGCATGCCATCAACATCAGCATCAGTCGCAATGATGACCCGGTTGAACCTCAGATTGTCAATAGAAGATTCGATATCGAGAGCATGTTGCAGGAGGTTAAACTCTTCATTTTCATAAACAACCTTTTTACTAAGGCCGTAACAGTTTAAAGGTTTTCCTCTTAGGCTAAATACTGCTTGGAATTTGACATTACGAGATTTAGTGATGGAGCCACTTGCAGAATCACCTTCGGTGATAAAAATAGTGCTTTCATGGTGCTGAGGGTTTTTGCTGTTGTAGTGAACCTGGCAATCTCGCAACTTTTTATTGTAGACATTTGCTTTTTTGGAGCGCTCCTGAGCAAGTTTTCGAATGCCAGCTATTTCTTTACGCTCTTTTTCAGACTGCTGAATCTTTTTGAGGAGTTCTTTGCTAATTGCTTCGTGCTTGTGGAGGTAGTCATCAAGGGCCTTGCGAAGAAAGTCCACAACCCAGCTACGAACACTTGGGCCCCCAGGGGAAATGGCCTGCGATCCGAGTTTGGTCTTGGTTTGTGACTCAAATACAGGTTCTTCAACGCGGATACTGATAGCACCAATCATTCCAGCTCTAACATCATTGGCTTCGAAGTCTTTTTTGAAAAACTCTCTGATGGTTTTGACAAAGCCTTCGCGCAAAGCAGATTGATGGGTTCCACCCATGGTTGTAAATTGTCCATTTACAAAGGAACAATGATGTTCTCCATAGCTTGAGCCATGGCTTATTGCAACTTCGATATCCTCACCTTTAAGGTGGATGATGGGATAGCGAGTTTCTTCATCTTTTACTTTTTTGCTCAGTAGATCGAGCAAACCTTGCTTTGAAGCAAAAACTTGTTTTTGAAAAACTATTTTAAGGCCAGTATTAAGGTAGGCGTAATTCCAGAACATTTCGCAGAGAATGTCATGAGTGAAACGAAAGCCAGTAAAAATTTCTTGATCAGGTTTAAACTGAATAAGAGTCCCATTTTTTTCGGTAGTCTTTGCCGTTCTCTTGTCCTTTGTGAGCTCTCCGCGAGAGAATACAGCACTTTTAGTTTTACCATCACGAAATGATTGCACCAAGAAGTGGCCTGAAAGTGCATTCACAGCTTTGGTACCAACTCCATTCAGTCCTACTGACTTCTTAAAGGCTGCTGAATCATACTTACCACCTGTATTTATTTGCGAGACACAGTCGACAACCTTGCCTAGAGGAATACCGCGGCCATAATCGCGGATGCTAACACAGCCATCTTCGATTTTGACCTCAATTGACTTGCCAGCGCCCATAACATATTCATCAACCGAATTGTCGATCACTTCTTTGACAAGAACGTATATCCCATCATCTGGGCTGCTACCGTCTCCGAGCTTGCCAATATACATTCCCGGGCGCTTGCGAATATGTTCACGCCAGTCTAAGGAGCGTATATTCTCTTCAGTATAACCACTAACCATTCATTTCTCCTCTCGGAATCTCCGTACCAGGCGCTATGATTTATCCTCATTCATTATAAACACAGCTTGGAATTTGAATCACGCCAGGCCCATGTTCAGCCTAGGTTTTATTGCTTAACTGGCCGGCTTTGATATTGGCATGAGTTCAAATAAGAATAGCACCTTACTAATTCCGAAAGTTTTTGCGAAGGAAAATATCGGCGGCACAAACCTTTGTCTCTTGATTGGTCTTGTGAAATCCTGTCAGCAACCATATATAAGCTAGGTAAGGAAAGCCAACGTCGATTCGAGAGGGAGTTATGGCGGAAATAAAGCCTGGTGTGCATCTGTGGCCCAGCGAGGATTGCTTGCTTGAAGGCTTGTGTAAGCAGCTTCTTACGCACCATAAGGAAGAGCTTGATGAAGTGGTGGTGATCCTCCCAACTCAGCGCTTGATCACGGTTTTAATTGCCATGATTGCGAAAAAATTAGGAGGGTTTAGGCCTCCTAGACTTTATACCTTAGAGCAGTTTATCAGCAAGTACGGTAGTGAGCATACCAAGGATCTCCATGCCGTTTCCGACTTGGTGGAGGAATTATTGATTGCCTCTTTGATACGAGAAAAACAGTATAAACACTTAGCTTTAGGTCATGAGCATGAGTTAAAGCAGTTTTTCAACGATTTGCGTGAGCATGGGCTTGAAAAGCTTGGTTTTGAACGTATCCATCAAGTCTTGCAGGAGGATTGCTATCGCGATTCTGAGCATATAGCAAGCCTTGTAAGTAGGCTGGATGAGATTGAAGATCTTTTCAAAAGGCTTACAGAAAAATTTTTAGCCAATTCCTGCGTCAGCCCGAATCAAAAATTAGCCCTTCAAGCAGGCATTTTGATGGAGCAGGTGTTTGTTAGCCCGCGCTTGCCGATGGGATGGCTGTATCTAGCATGTTTTACCACGGTGAAAACAGACCTAAGGCCACTGCTAGCACTCTTGAGTCAAAAGCAAAATTGTAGTGTTTGGTTTTCAAAGCCACCAGCCATTCTTTCTTCTATCAACCCACTTGGTGAGTTAATTGCGAGTGTAGATTCTAGAATACTGTCCGGCGAAGAAATATCTGTAGATTCAAAGGCTGTAGCTAAAAAAGTGTGTATCAGGTCTAGTAACTCCCTTATGGGAGAAGTGGCAGGAGCCATTGCCTTAACTGAGCAGTACATTGCCGCCGGTTGTCCCTCATCGCAGATAGCAATTCTTCTAAGTCATGAGGGGCGTTATGCCAAGATTTTAAGAAGTTTTATTCATTTAAAGGGGCTTGACTCAAACCTAGCGGTCAGTACCTCCTTGTCTCAATCGAGTCTAGGAGCTTGGGTGGTCAATGTCAGCAAACTAGTTTCCCAGGCACCTACTAGTCATCAGGGTAGTTTATTGAAAGCTTTGTGCTTCCATCCCATCACAATCAAGTATCTAGCAGGATTTTTAGCTGATAAAAGCACGCCTGAGGAAGTCGGTAAGTCTTTGCAATATGCCTTGGGTACTACTTCTTTTGAAGCAGCAGATCTCAGTCTGCAGCAAATTATGCAGGAGCTGCGAGATCCGAAGATGCAGGCTGTATTTATCAAGCTCATTGAGCCCATGCAAAGGCTTATAGAGATGTCTGACCCACTCAATGGGTTTGCAAGAAGATATCAGCTGAGCATTTGGTGCCAAGAGTTAGATCAGTTGTTGAGTAGCTTTGGTATTTGGTCTGCAGCTTACGGTGAAGATGAAGGTGTAGCTCATTCGAGTATCTCTGCTCTAGCTGATTTGATTGATGCTCTTATCGAGGCCAGCGAGTACGCAGACCCTTCTTTGTCAGCAATAGAGTTTTGGGATTTATTAAGCACAAAACTGATGAGCCTGGAGACACGTAGTGTTGGTTATCCTCTCAAAGGAGTGCAAGTCTTAAGTTTAATCGAAGCTCGCTACATCCCCTTTCAGGTTGTTATTATCCTTGGCTGTATCGAGGGACAGTGTCCAAAGGGCTTGCCTAAGGACCATCTTGTGGATGATTGGTTTAAGACCAAGATGGGATTACCAGCCTGGTTGTATGTGGAAGCCCTAGAAGATACCACCTTTCATCTGTTGAAAGGGAGGGTGCCACGCTTGGAGCTTTTTTATCCAATTGAGGTGGATGGGGAGCCGGCAGTACGTTCAAGGTTTATCGAGAAAATCTTGACGGAAAACAAATCTTTCTCTGTTATCGATGATCATGGAGAAAATATTGATCGTTTGTTAGCTATCAACCTTGATGAGTTTAAGAAAGAAGAGTATGAAAACCAACTGCAGCAGGTTTATGAGTATGGTGGTATTCACCCAAAAAATCGCACTCAGTATCTAAGACGGGTATCAGCAAGTAGCTTAGAGAGCTTATTTTCATGTCCGTATCAATTTCTTTTAAAAAAGTTAGCATTAGACCGCAATTCTATTTTGCGCAAAGCTTCCTCTGCCGAAGAGGGTGCTATTTTACACCAAATTTTGGAAGTTTTTTTCAGTGGACGGACAAAAGACCAGGAGTTTTTCTCACCTTTTCCCCATGAAATTCCCCTAGAAGCATGGAATGAGTGGGGGAGAAATAGACTTGCGGTTTTGAGTCAGGCTCTGATTCCGGCAAAACTTGAATTTGCACCTCTTAAAGTCCATTTGGAGCGCTTTGCTTGGCCTCGTTTTCTAAATTTTTTGCGTTCAAAATCTCAGCGTAGTCATGATAAGAAGAGTCTCTTATTCCCTGAAAATCGTTACTTAGAGTGGAGTCTTGGCAAGGGACAGGGAGTTAGCATTGATGGAAACACTTTATTTTCATCTCAGCATGGCCTAGGGGAACTTACAATCACTGGTTTTCTCGACCGTTTGGACCAAGGATCAGGTTGGTATACTTTGATAGATTACAAGCGTAAATTTATTCCTTCAGGACGAGATGTCGGTACGGGCGAGTCACCTCAATTGCCGCTTTATGCTTTGGCTTTAAGCCATGACCAGTTTATGGATCAAAAGTTTCCAGAAAGCCAGTCATGTTTGATGTATTGGAGCATTTTAGATGGCAAGGAAAAGGTCGTGGGGGTTGGTGATGAAGTGCGGTCTCATTTCAGTGAATTAGGTATGGTTGGGCGCCGAACTCCTTCAACAGGTGAGCTGTTCACAGCCTTAAAAGACAAATGGTCTTATCGGATGCAGCAGCTACTTGCGGATAAAGAAGCTTTCAAACCTGAGCCTGGAAAGGGATGCAATTTTTGTAGCTTTGAAGGTATTTGTCGTCGCGATGATCCCTATGCAAACCAGCTTAATGAGCTTCAGCAGATCGAGAAAACTAGTATTGAAAAAGGTTTGAGTCATGAATAAGCTAGAATGGGATCACCCCCAAAATCCCTACGATAGTTTTATGGTTCAAGCATCTGCAGGCAGTGGAAAAACCTATCAGCTTAGCAAACGCTTCTTGCACTTAGTGGCCAGTGGTGCTCACCCTTCGCAGATTCTGACCATAACTTTCACAGTTAAAGCTGCTAATGAGATGCGCTCACGTATTATTAGCGAGGCGAGCAAACTCCTGGTCGACCGATCAGAGCAAGAAGCTTTTGATGCACAGATTCTGCAGTTTCATAGGATGAACAAGTTAGCTTTTGCTGATGAATCCTATATTGTCAAACCGGTATTATCAGCTTGTGAAGTGGCAAAATCGATCCTTTCTGCTACACAACTTTTAAAGGTTTCAACCATTGATGCTCTTTTTAAAGAGTGGGTTACAAAGTTTCCCTATGAAGCGCAACTCAATGCTGACTCCTCTTTTCCTGCTAGATTTAATATGCTTGATCCCATGGATTTTGATGAATTAAATCGTAAAGCATGGCTCGATCTTTTTCAAAATAAGTCTTCCTTTAAATTGCTTGATCAAGCTTGGGATGCTCTTGCTAAAGCCGACTCTGATAATGGCCCGTTATCTTGTGAACAGCGTATTTATGAACTTTTTCGCCTACGTACTTATCTATGGCAGACTGAGAACGCACGTGGAAGGTCTGGCTTTCAAAACCTGATTTTCCCAAGTGGTCAAAGCTATCCGAATCTTATAGCCGTTTTAGGTGACCTTGAACAACCTTTGCTAAGACTTGCTCAGGAAACTAAGCACAGTGAACAAATGCAAGCAGCTATCATAGCCAGAGATTTTGCTCAGATGATTGCTTTGCGTTTGCTCACAAAGGATGCTCGGGTTCATAAGGGAACTTTTCGGGCAAAAAAACAAGAGAAATTGCAGCAAGAAATTGGCATTATCGAAGATACTTTAGGAAACTTTTTTGATCAGCGAAAAATTGCTGATCTCAATAATCTAGGATCGGTGTTTTATAAGCTTTATGATCGATGGATTGAAGCAAGGGAAATTCGTAAAAAAAATCTCGGAATTTTAGAGTTTAATGATCTAACCATGGCATGTTATCAGCTATTTTATGGTGAACATGGCTTAGGTGTTTCTTGGCTTTTACAGCAATCCATTCGACACTTATTACTAGATGAGTTTCAAGATACCAGCTTACTGCAATGGAGTGTTTTTCAAAAGCTTTCTACGGAGCTGCTTTCGGGGAGAGGGGCTAGCGAGGAAGAAGGATTGCTACCTACTGTGTTTATTGTGGGAGATAAAAAGCAGTCGATTTACGGGTTTCGCGAAGCTGATCCTGACGTGATGGATTTAGCCGAAGAAAGTTTACGTTTCTTTGAAAAAAAGTCTTTGCCTCTTAATGCAAGTTTCCGTACTGCTGGTATCGTCTTAGATTTTGTGAATGGTGTATTTTCTCAGATGGATTCCAAATTTCCCACTCATAGCACTGCAAATATAGGCAATAAACTATTTGTGCCTAATTGTGGCAGAGTGAGTGTCAGAGAAGCTTTTGCGGGTGATGAGGAAAACTCAGGTGTAGAAAAGGAAGCAGATTTTATTGCTGCTTATTTGAGGCAAGCATTAAACTCTGAGATTTATTATCCTGTTTGGGATAAAAATATAGGAAATTTTCGCCAGTTGCAGGCTAAAGATTGTTGTATTCTATATCGAAATGCAACCCATGTTAATGTCTTTGAAAAAGCTTTACGAAGGCAGGATATTGCTTACCGACTAGAGGAGAAAAAAGGTTTTTTCGAGCGTTGTGAAATTCAGGACATTATGGCGTTTTTTCATTTTCTTGTCTATCCTGAAGACTTAACAGCGCTAGCACATCTTCTAAAAAGCCCATTATTCATGGTCAACGATTCTGAGCTTTATGCTTTGTTTTATGCTGTACACTCCTCGGGAAAGTCAGAGTCAGAGGGATATTTAGGTCTTGTTAAGCAAATTTTAGCTGAACAGCATCCTGAAATTGCTGAGTTCTTAGAGTGTTGGATTGTTAAGTCCCAGACCTTGCTTCCTCATGAACTGATAAGTCAAGTGTACCTAGAGCTTGATATTCTCAATAAATATGAATTTACCTTTAAAGGCAGTGAGGGAAAATTAGCACGCAAAAACTTGATTAAGCTGCTAGAGCTTAGTTCAAAATTAGAAGATGAAGGATCTATAAGCCTACCTCAATGCTTACATGCTCTTAGAGAAATTGCAGATAAAGGAGAACTAGCTGCCGCCCGTGAGAATGCAGATGTGGTCACCTTGATGACTATTCATAAATCAAAAGGGCTTGAATTTCCTTTCGTCATTTTAGTCGAAACGGGGGAACAATGGTATAAAGGTGATCGCTATTGGTTGAAGCGGAAGGGAGCTAGTCCAGGTGTTAGCTTTATAGGTAACAAAGCTCAACAGCCTACAACACAAAAATCCTTTGATACATTGATGAAGAAACAAGAGTTGCTTCTTGCTGGAGAATGTGAACGTTTACTGTATGTTGCCTTGACGCGAGCAAGTCAATTTTTGCTCATAAGCGGACATAAGCCTCATAAAGTTCAAGAAGACGTATTCCTTGATAGGCTCCTTGCATATATGCGAGAACATGGAAAGCAGAGTGCTAGTGATAGGGGTCTTTGGTTGGTGGAACAAATACCAACAATTGATAGACTCGTTTCGATCCAAGATGATTTAATAAGCCCGAGCAAAAAAAATAATGATTTTCAGTTTCGTCAAACTCCTGTAAAGGTTCCGACTGAAATCGATATTATTCAGCCTCATAGTCATGCTACGCAGGAAAAATCTTCAAATATTCCACGTGCCATGACCAAAGTTCCACCTTTACTTGCTTCTGCAGTTGGAAGTTTTATACATGAGGGGATTGAGTATTGGACAAACCATCATGCTTGGGATGCACAGGAAGCATGGATTCGGCTAGTACAAAAAACCCGGATAGGGCGCCGTTTGAGATGGTCTGAAGAACGCTGGAGGGATTTGAGTAAAGATTGTTGCCATGAAATAGAAATGACCATCAGCAATAGCAAGTGGAAAGGATGGATTGATTCCTCTTTCTCCCGAGAAAGTGAAATGTCCATAGTGCATTTACAAAAAGATAAACTTATGAGAGGAAAAATAGATCTTTATTTAGAATTTAGTTCTGAAGTGATTATTCTCGATTATAAAACTGTCGTACCTCCAGCCTCTTTAGGCATTGGGACAAGCTTTGATCAATTAGCTACGGAGTTATTTTGTAAAGACCAAGGCTATCAATACCAGTTGTGGCTCTACTGCAAAGCAGTAAAAGAAATGCATCCAGGCAAGACAATCAGAGGAATTATATGGCTTACGAAGCTAGCTGATGCCGTAGAGTTGGTAAGTATCCCGTAAGTTTTGTGATAGGAGCAGAAACTTTAATTAAATCTAATTAGCTTGATTTAAAGAAAAATCTTACCTATTCAGCCTAGTAACTGCTTAAAAATATACAAGTAAAAAAATGCGAAATCATGAGAACATTATTTTCTAATATATTTGTCTTCACAAGAATCTCATCCGAAAAGTATTTTAGCTTGATTGCTTATAGAAAATCAGGATCGATTATAACTTGCTTGGAGCTTTGAATATCGTGAAAGTCAATCATTTTTTAGTATTATCGCTGACTTGCTTTTTAGCAGCAGCTTGTCGAAATAAGTCCTTCTTTGCAGGCTCTAAAAAGGATGCTTCTGAAGGTTCTGGGAATGCACAGGCAGCTGCAGAAGCTGATCCGGGTATTGTCGTTGAGCCAGTAGCGGGCTTGGAGCCTGGTGAAACTGAGGCAGTCGCAACCGGAGATGTAAAGGTTAGTCTATTAATCAATGAATTGAACGCAGACTATCAAGCAGACATAGAACAAGAATTTGTATTGTCTTATACTTCCCAAGACGTACAAAATTGTGAGCTTAGTTTTGAAGGTTCTGCCTTGGTCAGTCAAGAGGCAAGGCAGAACCTTATAGCTCAGGCTCAAGGAACATACTCACTTACCTGTTATGATGCTGAAGGCGCTGTACATTCAGATGCTCGGTCATTAAGTCTCAACCAAAAAACTCAAACAGTCGCTGGTTCTGAAACTATATCAAGTAAGCCAACAGATGTTGTTTTTGCTGTAGATACTAGTGGTAGTATGTCTGGAGAAATGGAAAAACTAGAGCAAACTTTGCCAGCATTTATTGATCAGATGAGTAAAGAATTTCCTGGTGATTCCTTTCAAATGTTTATGTTGTCAGAGGATGAATTTGACTTGGGTGACATCAATGCTCAAGATCCTAGGTACCACCCTAAAAATTTAGAAGTTAGTAGCCAAAATGCCCTCGAAATTGTCTTCAATTTTGTCGACCTGCCTGCTAATCAATGTGTAGACAACCAGATCACTCCCGAGGGGTGTATCAGAAAAGACTCTAATAAAGAGTTAGTGGTGATTTCAGATGATCAGTCTGACTATAGCATGGCTGAATTTTTAGACTTAGTTAATGGAAGTGAGTTCCTTAAAGATAAGACAGGTGTTAATGGCTTTGTTGGACTTGAAGAGGACGATGACGATGATAAGGGCAAAGGTAAGGGCAAAGAAGATGATGGCTGCAGTATTCAGGAAATAGGGCAAACTTATATTGACCTTGCCGCAAATGCAGACACCATGGGTTTGGTTCAGCATCTTTGCGAAGAAAACTACACTGAATTACTAGTAAAACTTAAAGAGTCTATTGTTAAAAAGTCGGTTCAAGCAGAATTTGAATTAGAATATTCAGTTGATCCGGCCTCTCCTGTGACTATTAAGATCGACGGGGGAGAGGCTCTTATCCCTGAAAAGTTTAGCCTAAACGGGAAAATTCTCTCACTCATTGAAGGTGTGGGTGCGGAGCAGACTTTGGAAATTATTTACACACCTATAATTCAGTAATTCAGTAGTCCTCTTTTAAATTTAAAAAGCAAGCTAGGATAGATCTCTTCAACCTTGAATCCTTTAAATTTAGCCCTTCCTCACTAATATATCTTAATATCAGTTTGCTTGCCGCTATGCCTGTCGGTAAATATTTCAATCCTGCCTGATAAGAAAATAAAAATCATTAGCATTGTCATTTTGATTGACCAGTCAAACCTTTACATGGCTCCAACTAACTGTTTAACTGATAAAACAAAATATAAAACACTTGGGAGGTATTTATTATGAAAAAACTACTGTTGGCTTATTTATTGTTAGGATTTATTGCTTCAAATTCCGCTGCTAATCCATTAATCGTTAAAACTAATTCGCCCGGCTATGTTCACCCTGACTATTCCAGGTCAGAAATTTGTAACTTATACGTAGATCGAGTTGAAATTAAACGTACTTATGGAAGAGCAGCCGAATCAAGTTTCAATGTCAACCAAGTAATTCCTCTTACTATCAGCAGCGAATTACCAAATATTCTCGCCAAAGCAAATGGCGAAGGTCTACAAAGTGATGAAGTTTTCATTTGCGATGCTCCTAGTACATCAATCGTTGTTAATCTTGAAGATAAAGCTGTGACACTCTTTAATTCAGGTGGATGCGGAAGTCCAAGGCTTGAGCGAGTTGGGAGATTTTCATCTATGCTTGTGGATTTGATTAATCAATATTGCCCGAAAACATATGACTTTCATGTTAACAACTAAATTTTCAGTTTCTTTCCTTTTAGCAAACTCAAATACATCGGAATGACAAGTTCACGGCATTCCGTTCTTGTTTACCCCCCTTATTGCAGTTATTAACTTTTTTAAAATCAATAAGTTAATATAGTGGGAAAGGAAATTCTTCATTTTTCCGATACTTATGAATTGTAGCTAATACAATGATAGCTATGTCGAGTTAAGTGAGCTTTTCGGTAAGTAAGGAATAGATTTATGCTAAGCAATAATACCATGATTTTAGGAGCATTAGTGATTCTTTGCGGGTTCTTATGGGTCAGATCTCATGGCTACAATTCTAAGCTTCAAGTTCAAATAGAAGCTTCTCCTGAGCAGGTTTTTAAGCACTTAAGATCTCCCGAAGCCATTAGAAAATGGATGCCAAAGCCAGAAAAGCTTAACTCTAGTGGAGTTACAATGGATTTAAGCAACCCGAATATAACATCATATGTAGAAAATATTTATGTTAGAACAGAAAATGAATGTGGTTTTTTAGGGGTTTCAAACGGCACCTGGATGCTGAAATCTGATACAGATAATCAGATGATGATTACAGTAAATTTTTCCCATAAAATGAGCTACACACCCATGTCTTTTTTGTTTGGAAGTGGATTGGAAAATGCTGCAGATGTAGCATATGGTAGAGCTTTGCTTGCACTTAAAAATCATGTTGAGGCAGAAGCAAAAAATAGGTGAAAAATAACTAAACTCATTGAGGAGATGGAAATTTGGTTTCAATAGCAAAAAAGAACCACTCTGTATTCACTACATGATTAGGATGATTTTTAGGAAGTACTATGACCCCATCTTTTGGTGCAATGACTTTTTCACCATCTTCATAAATAGCTAAAGTATCGCCTTCGCTGACTCTATCTAGGTGTTTCCACTGTTTAAGAAAACTTCCTGGTTTTTCTTTAATGAAAAGTCTGTCCATTTTGAAGCATGAATGCTTTTTAGAAGCCTCTGAACGTTTGCCGGGTCTTTCGATTAATTTTAGAAAATCCATTGCATTTATGATCGCTCGGTATCCAATGGTGGCATTGTCTGAATTGAGGTGTTGACCACACTCAAGAGTGCTCGCGATGCCGCCCATGGACCGAGTGTATTCGGTGGTACCCATGCTTTCCCTAGGGTCTTCTAGCCTCGCATTTTTAGAAAATGCTTCTGACCAGCCGTAGATGTAATCAGAAATTCCAAGTGATTTACAGAATTCAAGTTCTTCTTCACTTGAAGTGCCAAGAAAACAAAAAGGTCCACCATGAGATTGATATGAGTGGAGATCAAGGAGTGCATCAGCTTTATCTAATAGCTTGCAAAGCACATTGCCAATCTTGTCTTCATAATCTTCAGTAATATCCTTGGGATAGAGCCTGCGGTTCAGGTTGTGTTCAACAAAGCGTTCATTTAGTGCATAGGCTTTTGGGTTACAAATAGGAACAAAAGTGACGGTTCCCTGTTTAAGTTCAAACATATTTTTATTTAATGCGTCAACCATACGGGCGATTGCTCTTGGGCCACAGATCTCATCGCCGTGCACTGCACCTAGGACCACTAAGTGTTTTCCAGGATTTAAGGATGTAAATGATACTGATTTAACGCTCATAGGCTACGACTCTTACTTTAAATATAGAAACTTAAGGGTTGTGACCCTTTATAAAACAACTAATTTAGGCTAGCTTAGCTTCCTTAAGAGGTCAAATAAAAATAGATAGCCTATTTCACTCAAGGTGTGACATAATCTGCTTCTGAATCTTAGTTTTCATTGCATAGAGGCTTCTGAAAATGGGTGAAGCAAAGACATACTGTGACTTTGTAAAAAATCTCGAAAAAGGGAATGTGCACCGTATTTATCATGATCAGGAGTATGGGTTTCCCCTTAAATCTGATGATGAGCTTTTTGGGCGCCTCATTTTAGAAATCAACCAAGCTGGTTTATCTTGGTCAACTATTTTAAATAAAAAAGAAAATTTCCGTTTAGCTTATTCGAATTTTTCTATCGAAAAAATAGCAAGATATAAAGTTAGAGATATCAATCGATTGCTTGCAGATGCTGGTATAATCCGTAACAAGCTTAAGGTTAATGCTGCAGTTTTTAATGCAAATAGAGTCCTAGCTATTCAATCTGAAGACGGGTCCTTCAAAAAATGGTTGGATAATTTACACCCTTTGCCCTTAAATGAGTGGGTCAAGGCCTTTAAAAGTAATTTCAAATTCACAGGCGGTGAAATAACCAAGGAGTTTTTGACCAGTTCTGGATACCTTAAAGGTGCACATACAAGCTCTTGTCCGATATTTCAAAAAGCTCTTAAGAAAAAACCCATGTGGAGTCGCTAAGCAATGCGGTCATGAGCAGTTCCTAATTACTTGAATTGTCAACTTTATTGTAATTGATAGTCTCCCTATAAGCCCCTGAAGATGTTGAAGGTCACTGATATCCCTTCTAAGGGGTTCTGTTCAAGTCAGGAAGCGCCTGAGGAGCTTGCCAGATTCTGGGCTCTGCTAAAAGAGCACGAATATGAATCACCTGAAGCCCATAACCAAAATCAGTATCAGCCGAGGAAACATCACCAGCAAAGTTATAAGAAATAAGCTCTCCGGCTAAATTAAAAATTGGTCCCCCACTCGATCCGCCCCCAGATACTAGGTCATACATATAGACCATGCGATTATCCGCAGTGAAAAAGCCGTTGCGTGCTAAAGGGCTCGTGATCATCTGGTCAAACCTGATAACTTGGTTAATATTTCCAGTGGCAAAATGCGCAAAGCGGTCACCACGACTGTATCCTATCAAGAGTACATCTTCATTTAATCTGGTCCCATCAGAGCTTAAAACATCTGTAGAGAAATCTGTTTCGCTTAAACTGACGGGGTTTCTAGGCCCAGTATCAACTTGGAGTAATGCAAGGTCGTCGCTGCCTCCTAGCGACATGTCGATGTTAGTGACAGGTACCCAATTTGCAAAGTTACTATCATCGATAATTCCTTGAGAGTTGGGAAAAATTAAGTGCATTCCTGCTAGGCCATGACTAGGACGAAGGGTCACTAAACTTCTTAAGGTGTCGATTTGCAAAGTCCGGCTTAAACTTGGGGTGGCCCCATCTCCAGCGGATACGAAGTTGCCAACGTAAAGGGTTATGTCCGCAAAAGGAGTGCTGACATCAGGAGTCCGATCAACTCCATCGTAACATACTAATTCTACAGCTTGTAAGGTCTTATCATCTGTTAGAATTGCTGTTGGTTCCACGAGTTCAGATAGACGAAATGGGGTGTTGGCTAATATCATCCCTTGGGCAAAAGCTGGGACCGTTGCAACAGTGCAGAAATCAAAAATTTCGTCTAAAAATTCAGTTTGGGTTTCGACCAACATAGAGCATACTTCTATTAGACTGCTAAGGCTGCTTGCCATCCAAGTATGGGCAACATGAGCATTAGTGGCCACTAAGTTTTGACCAACAACAAAACCTGAACCTGATGAATTGAAGGTGCAACGGTCAGTCGCCGCTGCAGGATTGCCATCATAAAATCTGTGGATTTTTTCTAGATTACCTGCATCAATTGTAGCATTGTTGTAAAGCGATACTCCAGATATGATAATTGCTGTACTTTGAACATTGTCATTCCAAACTTCGCGCCAGTTGTCTGAAACTTGAGCGCTTTTGTTTCCCCCAAGTTCAGCATCAGTCCATATATTGTTGCTGCAATAAATAAACTTTTTTTCTGAAATAATGTAGTTGAAATCGCCCTGGTTA
Organism: Oligoflexales bacterium; assembly: GCA_045105515.1. Classification (GTDB taxonomy): domain Bacteria; phylum Bdellovibrionota_B; class Oligoflexia; order Oligoflexales; family Bog-1112; genus JABSRF01. Next base: position 11,009 of record JBGCDR010000092.1, on the reverse strand, counting down.
GCAGCTGAGCATTCACCAGCAAGATCAGAGGACTCAAGAATTTGGTAGGTGTTGGTATCAGAAGAATTCTCAGCACCCTTTGTTTGCCCTACTTCGGCCCATGAATTTGCAGCACATACAAGTATCGTGCTCGAGCTGGAGATAAATACTAATGAGTTTTCAAGGGAGCTATCACAGGCAGGTAGAGATGCTTCAGTAGCATAAACCTGCATCGAATTCATTGAAGGATTTTGCGAATGGGCTAAGTTGATATCTAACCAAGTACTATCTTGGCATATAACAACTTGATTGGTCGAAGAAATACTCATGATTTTATTGGTGCTTTCTGGAGTACAGCCTGGGAGATCGTCCTTAGTTGCTACGGTTTGGTTGAATGTAAATGCAGCGCTATTTGCATCTACCTGGCTTCTTGGCTTTTCATAGCCTCTGGGTGAGTCACAACTTAGAATCAGATTACCCAATATGGTAATGAAGAAAAGTTTATTTATCATTTTCAAGCCTTAGAACGGTCTGATGTATAATCCTACTTTAATTTCGGTCCTTACGTTAAAATTCGGATTTTTTTGTATCAACCTGAGCCTATTATGATTTGCTTACAGATAATGGTGATTTAGGAAATTTTTTTATTTTAGTCAGGGAAGTGTTTGGTGCTTTAAGAGCAGATGAACTACTACTGTTGCCCCCTAAGTACTGATCTTCTTACTGTCTAATAAATCTAAGATTTTCATATGTTGTGAGTGGTTCACTGCTTCGGATGGGATTTATATCGATCCCACCTCGGCGCGTATAGCGAGCAGATACTGTTAGCGATTCGATTTGTTTGAGATTACTGATATCTCGGTATATCCGTTCTACGCATTGCTCATGAAACTCGTTGTGGTCACGAAAACTTAGTATGTATTTTAGCAAACTTTTATGATCCAGCTTGCTTCCTGTATATTTAATGATCAATGTCGCCCAGTCAGGTTGATTTGTTACCGGACAATTTGACTTTAGTAGGTTTGAGAAAAGTGTTTCACTTTCACCCGTGTTGTTAACTGCAGCTAGGATGCTGGGAGAGTAAGCTTGCGACTTCCAGGTAATGTCTAAATCGTCTAGACAGATACCCTTCGGTTTGTGGATTATGTGGGGATAGTCATTTAATGGGCTTATAATTACCTGAACTTTAGCTTTCACACAATCTGAGAGGTCTTCAGCTATGGTGTTTTTAGCTTGTTCTAAGGATTCAAACGAATGTTCATTGAGGGAATTTAAATAAAGTTTTAATGACTTAGATTCAGTAATGAATCTGCTCTCACAAGGTACAACAAAACTGGCAATACAAACGAGTGGCTTTCCTTTTGAATTCAAAAAGGAAACCTCCCATGCATTCCAGATATCATACCCAGCGAAAGGAATCTTGTCTCTAATTCCAATACTTTCACGGCCTTCTGATCTGGGGATTGGAAACAGTAAGCCTTTATCATAAGTCGTCGGGTATATAGTCTTTTTTCCTAGCTCAGAGCTTTCTGGTTTATTCATATTGCTCAATCCATAAAACAAGTGACTTCAATCTAATGGCCTTCATAAAGCCTGATAAAATTGAAGTCAACCTAAATAGTAATGTGTGATTATTTTAATTTTTGATCTTAGAAAAACATGACATCTTTATCAGCAGCCTCATCTTCTTTGAGGTTGTCAATATAGCTGCGAATAATATCTCTTTCTTCTGTCATTGTAGTACACCCTAAGAGCCGGTCGCCAAAATCAATCTTTTCCAATTCGGTGAATTCCTCTTGACCTTCCAATTCTTCACGTTTTTCTATCCAAGTGCGCAGCATTTTCGAGAAATTATTCATATTTTGGGCTATACGGTCTTGAAATTGTAAAGCTTCCATAATGGGAGAAACAAACATGCGCATTTCTTCATCTTCAGAAGCTGTTTGAGCAAGGGCCCTTGCTAAGTCGTTAGCGGCATCTCGATCACCATCAGATGTTAGATTATTAATGATCTCACGCATTGAGCTTATTGCATCTAGAGTCTCTTTGGATATGGCAGATACCCTCGCAGCATCATCTAATATGATCGTAATGATATCGTTTACCTGGCCTGTAGCCTTTTCTGATTCAATTGCGCACCAGTTCATAGATGAATAGCAAAAATCTGCAAGATCGTAGAGAAAGTCTCGTTTTTCATTATCCATGCGAAAACTCCTTGCTTAGAATAGGATGTCTACTAGCGACTGCCGCTCCTTGAGTCCCTCTGGCGGTTCTTTTTTCAATACAATATTGTAAAAGTCTTCTCGTTCATCCATAGATGAAGGATACTTAGCTAATGTTTCTTTCAATTTTTCTAAATCTATATTTGATTTGCTTGATTCCATGCTAATAACATGAGCCCACATTTTCCTTATGTGCAGAAGCCTTTGATTGAGGAAATCTTCAAATTGCATACTGTGGAGGATAGGGATGAGTTTTTGTTTAATACCTGCATCCATACTTATTATCATCTCAAGACGCTTTTGTAGTCCTGATAAGCTTAAGCGGTTGAGTTTTCCTTCTTCGCTTTCTTCGATACTGTTTAAGGTAAGCTCTTTACCTTCATCGAGAATGCTCTGCAAATTTTCGAGCATATCATCGATTTCTGCATTTATTTTTTTCGATGTCTCACCAATGCTATTTTCGCCGAAATATAGGTTGTGAAAATCAACTAGGGCGTTTTTAGCTTTTTCATCAAGAAAACTGTTAGAAACTTCTAAAATGTACTCTGTAGAGCTACGAGCCAAACTTGCAATTTTTACTACGAATGTGTCGAGAATTTGTAGGAATAGAAGGTCAATTTGAGCCACAGCGTTACCGTTGGATACTTTTTTTACCTGATTCAGTAATTCGGAATTTTCAGTTGTTGTAGACCGAGAAGAAAGTGATGGTTCTTCAATTTCAAGTCCGGGCTTAACTGTACTTTTAGAATCGTTTTTAGAGGTATCTTCAATTGGTGATGGTGCATCTACTTGATTTTTTTCCGTTGATGTATCTTTGACTTGGGTTTTCTGCTCATCATTTTTGGGAGAATGAGAACTAGTTAGACTAGCATCTTCTTTAATTTTTTCTTCATTTATCTGATTGAGGTTATTTGAGACTGTAACTTCCTCATCATGCTCAGGACTTTGAACTTGTGGAATAACTCGTTCAGCTTCCATTGAAGAATCTTCTTTATTCTTATTGTTTTTTATTTTAGAGTGGGATTTTGCGACTTTGCCCACTTCCATGTGGTTAATACTTTGAGTGCACAATAGTTTTATTTCTTTTTCTATGGCTTGAGAAAAGCTAGCATTCCATAAGCTTCTCACAGCTTTGCGTGCGGCAATAATAGCAAGTTTTTTTACTTTCTTTTCCACATGCTCAGATAAGTCGTCAATTATCTTCTTCGGATTCGCTGCAGACACTCAAGCTCTCCTTTATTGGACTAGACAATTAAGTTATCCTTCGGCTTAAACGTCTTTATTCTAAAATCAGTGTTTGTGAGCGATTGGAAAAAATAAAGAGATAATACTGGCAATATAGCTCTTTACAAAACCTAAGATTCGTTTTATAGCCATAGAGTATGCGGTAGATTAGATTTCAAATTTTGTTAAATGTAGAGGATAATTTGCAAGATCGTTATTACTCCGATGATATATGTCAGATTAAGCGTTATAAAGGTCGAAGAAAATTCGAAATTTTTATCCATAATAAAGATTTTCGAGAAATGCTTGAAAATTCCTGCATTACCGTATTCAAGGAAGATTTAAACGAAACGCGAAAAATTGAAAAAAAGATTCTTTCACTTTCAGTCGGATATACTAGGTATTTACAAGCGTGCTACGGTTATTTTTGGAAGCAAAAAAGATCCGAAAAAGAAGCAGCTTCTGTCCAAGAATATTTAAATTATCTGGTTAATGATTGCGTGGCGGCACAACGTTTGAACGAAATATCTGATGAAGAAAAATATGCCAGCACGCTTGAAGAAACTTATAAGCTCATTCGTAGTCGTATAAAGTCTAATTGAACTCACTGTTAATACCAATAAGTGATGCGATTGGAGAGCTCCTTTTCGTTTGTTTTGGTTTCTTAGGCTCCATTTGACGCTCCTATGCAGAAAACCATGCCAGATTTTAACTACATGTTTCATATCGACAATATTTAAGGAATATTTTAGTTCAAATATTTATTGATAGAAATATCTAATAATTATAGATAATTGTTGCTTGCATTTAATTTTTAATTTCAATAATTTTTAGTAGTATGCGTAAGAAAGCAGGCAGATCTCTACAGGTTTTTCCTAATGTATAAGTCTTTTATCCCAATAATTAAGACTCCAATACAGTTTCCAGTACCAAATTTTCCATCATAGACTGGTATTGATACCTGAATAATCTTACTATCTGCACTTTCGTCATAATTGTTGTCACCAATTACAATCTGACAATTGCCAGAATTCATAGCTTTTTGCCATTTTGTTTCATCACCTTGCCAGTAATCAGAGGTTAAGGGAAAAGCGGCAACATTTGCGCCTTGATTATCAGTGAGAAATGCCTCGCTTAAAATTTCTTTATACTTATTAGTTGTAACGTATTTTAGATACCTACTAACCTTCCTTATTTTTAGCATTTTTTTTGTCTCCGTCTCTTTCAGGGTAGATTTCCACTCTTTGTCTCGCTCTAAAATTAGCTTTTTACCAAGTTTCTTAGAATTCTGATCCTTGACTGATTTGACGATTTCTTCATCCCCGGCAATTTGACTGAAGAGTCGAAGTTTTTTAATTATGATATTCATATAATTTGGATTTTTAGTTTCGAAATCAGTGGATATAAAATGAATGGGCACGTTCTGGAAAGAATTTGTAACAGCTTTTCCTTGACTATAGAAAGTAATGCTACTTAGAAAGATGATGTACTTAAACAATTTGCTAACTCCTAGCTACGAACTCTTATTTTTTCAATTTATCGTTTTTATATTTTACACCAAATTAGTTTTCGATACTGATATACCATCTTTATTCCAACCATACTTAATTTGTATTTATCTAACTAAAAGGCTCAGCGGCTGGTGTTGCACCCTTTTCCAATAATTGATAATCCTGATATGGTGACAGCTGTTTAGGCCTGCCGAAGATGCCGTTGTACCATCAAAAGTCGGAAAGGCTGAGAGGGTAATTAAAAATTAACAAGAAAGCAGAGACGATGGAAACATTACCATTCAATAGGATTTTAATTGCAAATAGAGGCGAGATCGCAATTCGAATTGCTAGAGCTGCTTTTGAATTAGGCATCGTTACCGTGGGAATCTATTCTCACGAAGATCGCTTTGCTCTGCACCGTTACAAAACTGATGAATCATATAAGGTGGGTGAAAAGGGTTCTCCACTAGCAGCATATCTTGATATGGACGGTATCATTGCCCTAGCAAAAAAAGTAAAGATTGATGCAATTCATCCAGGCTATGGTTTTCTTTCAGAGAATGCAATTTTTGCAAAAAAATGTGCTGATGCTGGAATCACCTTTATTGGCCCGCCAGTTGAGGTCCTAGAAGCTTTTGGGGATAAGGTAACAGCTCGCAAGATTGCGCAAGAAGCTGCCTTACCGGTGATTCCTGGAACTTTAGAGCCACTAGAGTCATTTGCTCAAGCTTGTGATTTGGCGTCTAAATTAGGCTACCCAGTGACCTTGAAAGCCGTTTCAGGAGGGGGTGGTAAAGGGATTCGCAAAGTTGAAAGTGAAAAAGAATTGGAAGAGGCTTTCCAACGTTCTCAGTCGGAAGCCAAAGCAAGTTTTGGAAGAAGTGAAATATATCTCGAAAAAACTATTGTGAACCCGAAACATATTGAAGTTCAAATATTGGCAGATAAATCCGGACAAATCGTCCACCTTTTTGAGAGAGATTGCTCAATTCAAAGGCGTAATCAAAAGGTGGTCGAGGTTGCTCCCGCCATAGGTATCACAGAGAAAACAAGACAATCTATTTATGATCAAGCATTAAAGATATCCAGGCATGTTTCTTATTTTGGTTTGGGCACAGTCGAGTTTCTTGTGGATTCGGATGGAAATCCTTATTTTTTAGAAGTCAATCCTAGAATACAGGTAGAGCATACTGTGACAGAAATGATCACCGGTATTGACTTAATGCAGGCTTCTATTTTGGTTGCGGCTGGTGTTCCTCTGAGTGATCCCCGGATTGGGGTAAAAGGGCAGGATACCGTTTCTGCAAAGGGAATTGCTATTCAATGCCGGATTACCACGGAAGATCCATTGAATCAATTTGCACCTGATACTGGGAGTCTTATTGCATATAGACCAGCTGCTGGTTTCGGTATTCGTCTCGATGAAGGTCATGGGACCACCGGGGGCGAAGTTACTCCCTATTATGATTCCTTGCTGGTGAAATTAACTGCGCATGGGCTTAGCCTCGAGGGTGCTGCAGCAAAAATGTTTAGAAGTTTATCAGAATTTAGAATTAGAGGTGTCAAGCACAATATACCTTTACTTAAAAATATTATGAAGCATCAGGCTTTTTTAGATAGTGGTTTCAATACTAGTTTTTTAGAAAAGCACACTGAGGTTTTTAATTACTCGTTGCCAAAAGACCGAGCTACTAAGGTGTTACGGTATTTATCAGAAGTCACAGTTAATAATCCTCATGATCTGGAAGACAGCCTAAGAAGAGGATCTATTGATGGGCAGCGCATTGAATTTTTAGATAAAGGTGATAATAAAACTAGACCAGCAAATAAGAGTGGTAAGCAGGTTTTTGCGAAGGAAGGTAGTAGCGGCTTAGTCCGTTGGATTAAGGAACAAAAAAAGCTGCTGCTTACTGATACTACCATGAGAGATGCACATCAGTCTTTGTTTGCCACGAGGCTAAGAACTAAAGATATTTTAGGGGCAGCGCCATTTTATTCTCAGTTTGGAGAAGATTTTTTTTCATTAGAAGTGTGGGGAGGTGCTACTTTTGATACTTCAATGCGTTTTCTTAAGGAAGATCCATGGGATAGGTTGGCAAAAATAAGAGAGGCTATACCCAATGTCTTGCTGCAGATGTTGCTTCGGGGTGACAATGCTGTTGGATATACGAATTATCCGAAGTGGGTTGTTGAAGAGTTTATCAAAGAAACTGTTAGCACAGGTCTCGATATCTTTCGTATTTTCGATTGTTTGAATCAGCCTGATAAAATGAAGGTTGCATTGGAAGCCGTAAAAAAAGAGGGAGCAATTGCTGAGCTCTGCCTTTGTTATACTGGAGATCTCACTGATCCTAGCCGGACAAAATATGATTTGAACTACTATATAAAGGTAGCTAAGGAACTGGAGCAGATGGGAGCTGATATTCTTTGCATCAAAGATATGGCTGGTCTATTAAAGCCTAAGGCTGTGCAACGTTTAATATACGGCTTAAAAGAAAATACTGATCTTCCTATTCATCTTCACACTCATGATACCTCAGGAGCTGGGGTTGCTATGCTACTAGAAGCTGCGAAAGCTGGTTGCGAGATTGTCGATGGTGCTATCAGTTCTATGAGTGGTTTGACATCACAACCGAGTTTGAATGCGCTTATCGCATCATTGACTGGAGAGGAGTTTAAGCCCAATGTAACCCTTGAAGTAACCGATGAGCTCGCCCGTTATTGGGAAGGAGTGCGTTCAATCTATCATGCTTTTGATCCAGGGATTAGAGCAACATCCACAGATGTGTATGTCCATGAGATCCCAGGTGGACAGTATTCAAATTTTTATGAGCAAGCTAAAAAAGTCGGGCTTTCAGCTCATGAGTTCTATGAATTAACAAATAAGTATAAAGAGGTTAATGAGCTTTTTGGAGATATCATTAAGGTCACTCCCTCTTCAAAAGTTGTGGGAGATTTTGCTCTTTTATTGCACAAACAGAATGTCGGAGCTCATGACCTTTTGAAAGAGAAGCATGATCTTGATTTTCCAGATTCTGTGGTAAGCTTTTTCAAAGGTCACATGGGCATTCCTTACGGAGGCTTTCCTGAAAATGTTCGTAAAATGGTCTTGGGTGAAAATCCTCCTGCTCCAGAATCCCCTCAAATCGAGGAAGACGATTGTCTCGAGCTTGTTACAACAAAACTTGAAGAAATCTTAGGCCGTAAGGTAGAGAATCGTGAGAGCTTAAGTTATCGCTTATATCCCAAAGTCTTTCTTGACTACCAAGATCATATTAAGAAATATGGATATGTTACTTCTCAATTAAGCACTCCAATTTTCTTTTATGGAATGAAGCAGGGGGAGGAAATTGAGGTTGATCTTGAAGAGGGTAAAACACTATATATTTCATTGCAGGGTATTTCAAAACGTGATGTAGAAGGAAATGTAACAGTCTTTTTTAAATTAAATGGCTTTGGCCGAGAAGTGAAAGTCTTGGATCAATCTCATGACACTATTCAAACAAGTAGAGAAAAAGCCGATGCTGGCAACGAGAAACATGTTCCTGCTCCGATGCCTGGAAAAGTTATTGAAGTCATGAAAAAGGAAAATGAACTTGTTAACAAAGGGGATGTACTAATCGTGACCGAATCCATGAAAATGGAATATGCGGTTACTGCAAGAACTACAGGGGAGATTTCCCAGATTCTTGTGAAAAAAGATGATATGGTTGAAAGTGGGGATTTGTTAATCCGATTAAAATGAGCTTCAATTTTTATGCAATCAAGTAACTCAATTCTTATGGTTAAACCAACTGGCTTTGGCTTTAATTCAGATGCAGCCGAGGATAATCTATTTGCCCACCATCCAGCTGATATTCTCAAATCTGAATCTAAGGCTTTGCAGGAATGGGAAGGTTTAAAGGCTCAATTAGAAATTTTTGGAGTACAAGTATATACTGCGATTTTAGATGATATTAAGAGCCCCGATAAGGTTTTTCCAAATAATTGGTTTTCTACTCACCGTGATTTGGGAGCTGATTCCAAATTAGTGTTGTATCCATTGAAAGTTGCGAATCGTCGTGAAGAGCGAAGTAGACAGTTGATCGCATATTTAAAATCTCAATACGAAAAATCCTGGGATCTTAGCCAAAGTGAGCAACAATATCCACCAGAATTTCTAGAAGGTACAGGGTCGTTAGTCTTAGATAGGGTTCATAAAATTGCTTATATGGCTATATCGGGGCGTTCTCATTTTAGCTTGGCTTCCCGCTGGGCTGCTAAAATGAGTTATCAGCTTTACAGCTTTACATCCCAAATTAATACTCCTATATACCATACTAATGTAATGCTTTCGGTTGGAAGTTCTCATGTTATCGCATGTTTAAGTTGCATTGAGTGTGAGCATGAGCGAAGTAAGTTAAAGAAACAGCTTTTGCAACACCACGAGCTGATTGAGATTACGCAAGAACAGATGAATCATTTTTGTGGCAATGTCATTGAATTATTAGATGGTAAAGGGGAAAAAATTCTGGCAATGTCTGAGCGAGCTTATCTCAGCTTTTCTTCATCTCAAAAAGCTACTATCTTAAAGCATGTTCAAAATATAGTTAAGTTTCCAGTACCGACTATAGAAATTTTAGGAGGGGGAGGAGTTCGCTGTATGATAGCAGAACTTTTCTAGCTCTCTCGATTGGAATGGAGCAACATGATCAACTCATCAAAATATCATTTAGATCGATCTAGCCCCAAATACCAAGAGGAAATTGAGTGGTTTCGTCAAAGTTTTATAGAACAAGGTGTCTGTGTTCTCCTAGACTTTATTGCTCCGGATCAGTTAGAATTATTGGTTGAAGAAGCAAATGGGTTGAGGCCTCAATTATATCAAAATAATGAGCTTAGCAACGTATTTCTTGAACCCATTGATTTATCTCTTCCAGAAGGCCATATCAGACGCATTGAGGGGCAAACTAATATTGGGGTAATTGCCAACGACCAAATCCCAGAAGATTCTGCTCTAAGGCAAATATATGATAGCCAGCATTTAACAGATTTTATTGGGGACATAGTTAATCGCGGCAAAATATATCAGTATGCATGCCCTCTCGGTAGGTTGAATTACGCGCTGATGCAGGACAGTGACGCAGTTAGGTGGCATTTCGACTTAGCCCACTTCGTTGTGACTATCATGATTCAGCAAGCAAATGCTGGAGGAGATTTTGAATATATTCATAATATTAAGTTACAGGACAACGAAGCTTTTGATAAAGTGAAGGATACAGTCAATGGATCCCGTAGGGATGTAAAGACGCTGAATGCTCCTGCAGGTAGCCTGGTTTTATTTCAAGGGCAGAATACGCTTCATCGCGTTACCCCAGTGGAGGGGGAGCGTCTACGGATGCTCGCACTATTTGGATATTCCTTCGAACCTAAGCAAGATAGTACCTCATATGTTAAGAATATGAGGTATGGTAGAGATTTTGTTTATCCAGCTCCACTGCATTAAAGTTGGTAGAAAAGAACTTGAACACTATTCTTTGCGGGCTTAAGGCTTGGTTTAAAATTTATTAGCTCTAACTCACTTCCTTTAAAATTAATAAGTTCGGAAATATCTTCTTCATACTTAGTATGACAAGACTGACAAAAAAAACCTAAATATGTGAGGTTGATTTGCTTGTAAAACAGCGCGCACTTGCTGAGTTTTCTATCACAACAGTACATTATTGCCTCCTTAGATATTTTTTCGCATATCCCCATTCTAGCACTATAATTTTCATAATTGGAAATGCTATTGATCTGCGAGTAACTTCGATATGGCCTTAAAATTTCAATTTTTAGCAAGTTATTTTGCAATTTTAATTTTTTGGTGATTACCATTTTTTAGATTTCTTATCATTTGGTAAGTCGGCAAGCTAGAGTCAAGGAGTAGATTAGAAAAACAGATTCTATAAGCCTCCTAGCCCTACTTATATTCTGGCATCTAGGACCTAATCTGTAGAAAGATCCTCTAAAATTGATTTATGACAGAGTTTCCGATGATTTTAATTATGTAAAAAAAATCACGGCGGTGTCGGTGTCTATATTTACCGCCAACACAATGCCGATCTTTAGA
>JBGCDR010000091.1:0-7306 GCA_045105515.1 Oligoflexales bacterium | reverse complement strand
TGCGTAGACTATATTTTAGCTGAATTTGCCAATAAGCCGGAAGAGGTCTTATCGCTTTTTAGTGCCATGAAACAAGATCTCCAAATCGAGGTGTCGTAATTAGCTAAAATTAATACAACATTCTTTATCTGAAGATCTATAGATGAGGTTAATTCAGGAGTAATCGTGTGCGAATCAATATTGGGTAAAATAAATACTCTTCTTACTAGCACCCCTTTATCCCAGTTATATTTAGCTAATTCGGGTCCGAATTGACCATGACTGTCTAAACTTAGCTCCGATACACTATCTTTTCGAAAAGGTTTAGAAAATATTTGGATATCACCTTTATTTAATATTTTCGGATCCAAAGTAAACTCATTCATACTAATCGGTTTAAAAATTTTTGGCTGATATTGAGATGCTATCCTTTTACCAGTTAAGGATTGGAACCATTGAATGTCTTCAACATCTATACTATTTAAATTTTCAATGAGATTTTCATCTTCTTCTACAGTCTCTGGTAAAGCTGCAATTTTTGAATTATCTACATTGATATAAGATGGATTTTGATGACACGTCAAAGAAAAAGCTTGAGGTGAGGTTCCCACTTGTCCTACAAAAAATAGTATTGCCAACGGCACACATTTTTTTAGGATAACTGTAGAGTAAGGCTTCTTGAAAACGCCATATTGATTCGATTTATCATTAATCTGACTTCCTAGGCAAGCAAAAGGCAAATTAAAGATTAAAAGAAATACTAAAAATGAAGTGGGATTTATGTAGTTCAAAAAAATATTCTTCATACTAATCCTAAGTCTATTGGGTTTGTTTTTTCTTCCCGAAAACAATTAGCTCTCATGAGCTTATTGTGATTAGGTCCCTATCAAAATAGTACCAATCGCACTTTATATAAAATTATTTTTGTCATTGTCAATTTTTTTAAATGGTTTGTTGCACAACTTTTTTTAAGTCAGCACTTCTATAATCATTAATCCTGATATAAATAAATTCGGTGTATGATGAATCAATATGTTCCCCTACTTAGTAAAACAGCATTAAAGTTGGATCTGAGATGTTTATTTTTTATCAACGATCAAACATCAAACAAAGTTTATAAAATTAGTCGTGCTGTTTTTCTTTCTCAGCTAATAAAGACAGATATATAAAGACAATACCAGATAGCTGATCCCCATTTTCATTGATGGTTCTTGCTATATGACCTGAAATACCAGCTGACCTAACCTTGCTACTAGATCGATCAGTTCGTTCAGATTCAATTTCAGGCTTATGGTGAACAACATGAGGACTGATATCACATGGAAGATCACTTCACTTTTTTTAAAATTCTTACGATCGTTATCAATAACCGGTATTTTAAGCGAAATACCATCTTGCTGTGCCAAATATTTAAACTGCTCATAGCTAAAAGAGGCATCGGAGCATATCAACCCAGTATTTGTCAAGTGACTTAAGTCTAGCAACATAAAAATTAATCAGAAAAATGTTGAAAATACGAAACCAATTAAAAAAAACAGAAGATTCTCAAGAACCGCAATCACAATTTATTCATGTAAATTACGAAAATAAAATCACACATGAAAATAAGGTCGATTCGGATTTAATTGAAGTCCAGATGATCAAATTTATTAGCAGACATTCACAGGTTGAGTCGATCCTTAAAAACATATTTCAGAGTATTTCATTATGATTGTGGTACCAAAAAAAAGGTGGGGGGCTGATAGCCTTACTATGGCGCCAGAACCTGGACCATAATTTCTTTCTTGAAAAAGCTCCATAAAGCTGGCGCAAGAGCTTAGAAATATTGAAAGAATTAAACCTATTAAGATTAACTTCATAAACTTTCTTTCTCGAAACACCTTTTTGCTATTGTAAGGTCTAATTTGGAGATTTAGTACCAGAATGAAAATATAACTTAGTATCAATTTACTTTGGTGTCGTGACTCCATCTGCAAAGGTAACTTTTTGTAAGCTAGCTGTGACAAACGCTTTCGCTGCACCATTGAGTTGAGTATGAAGGAAGCGGCTTCTAATACAACCTGAAACACCTTGGCTCTGCCAGTTTTCCTTAAATCCAAAGATAAAACGCAATTTTCAGCAGTTAATGGGCAAGTACTACTTGAATATGAAGATTCTAATCATTGAAAAGAATTTTTTGCCACTTTGATTGCCTTGAAATGAAACCCAACCTTTTTCAAGTGTGTGTGAAAAACTAAAATATAATTTCAGTTGATGGAAATTTTTATCATTTCTATCATTAGTCGCCTCCTCTGATGTAAATTGAATCTGTAGCTCGGCTTTTGCATTTAGAGAGATTTCGGAAATAAAACCCTCCAGTTTTATTTCCGAAATCTTCACGATCATACCAATGATATATGCCAGAAGTAAATATCACTAATGGAATTAAGATCATAAATATTAGGTAGTATCACTTTTGTTTTCAAGAGAATAAAAATACTTCCGATAAGTACTAAGTTTTAATAGAACGTCTGAACAAAGGAGCTTCTTATTCATGGGTTCTAAATCTCATATTGATAAATGGTTACTGGTTTTTGCAGTTTGTTTTTTAGCTCTAAGTTGTACAAGTGCATCTTACAATAATTTAAAAAAGATCTCCTCTAAATCTGGAAATACAAAGAAGGATGGAACTGGGGAGTCAAGTGACAATGTCATAAGCAATGAGAATACGAAAGATATTGAAGATGGCGGTAGAGATGGTTCAACTGATAAAAATGGGGAATCTAAACTTGGGCTTAGCTGTACGCCTGATAACGATAATTTAGGAGTTTCAAATACCGTTCGTCATATATCTCAGGCGATTATAATAAACTCTCTTGAAGATATCTTTAGTATTAACTTACCACTTCAAGAAGACCTATTTTCTTCATTAGAAGGCGATATTGCTGATTTAGGACAAGCTAATTTAGCAATAGAGCAAATTAAGCTTGAAGATATTTTTAATATTTCTCAAGATGTTGGTAAACATGTCGTAGATAATTTAAGCGACTTCTCTTCATGCACCAATTCATCCCAAGCTTCCGAGCAAACTAACTGCATAACAGATTTTGTTAAAAACAAAGGTCGATTATTGTTTAGAAGATCTTTAAATGATGAAGAAGTTCAACTATATTTAAACGAAATTAATGGGAATGCAGCTTCATCATTTACAGAAAAATTATCTCTAGCGACAAGCCAGCTAATCACTGACCCAAATTTTCTCTATGTTGTTGAAATAGGCGGTGATCCAGATTCCAATGGCCTTAGAAAGCTAAGTGACTTAGAACTTATAACTCGAATTTCCCATATGACCACTGGGAAAAATCCAAGTGATGAGCTTCTGACGATAGCCGAAAATGAGACTATCTCGAAGTTAAAGGACGACGAGAGAAACAAATACATTGAAGAATTGGTCAAAGACATAGTTACAAAGAATCCCGATGGATTGCTGACTTTTTTCATGAGATGGTCATCAGTGGCAAGAATATCTCAAATGCCACTTGAAAAAGATGAGTCTATGTTTGAGTTTTGGAGTGATGAAAGCCCTAAGCATCTGAGTATTCAAGCAAGAGAATTTTTTGAAATGCTCTTGGATGAGGGCAAGGATTTTAAATCATTATATAAAACCAATAAGGTACCAATTAACCAGTACACTCAAAGTTTCTATAGCTTAGACCAAGCTTATAATCAGGAAAATTTTACTATAGTTGACGTAAATGACAAGTATTATCAGGGTGTTATAACTTTGCCTGCTATCATTGCTTTGAACAACAAATCTAGTGTTCAAAGTGAAGTTCATAATGGTTTATGGGTCAGGGAAAGAGTTTTTTGTGAGATACTACCAAATCCACCAGTAGCAATCTTTGATTCAGAAATCGATAGAACAAAGCCACCTTGTTCCAGTTGTCATAAGTTCATCGATGACCTGGGATTAGCGCTCCATCACTTTAATGCAGCTGGGCAATTTTCGTCAGACAAATTGCCTGCAGAATTTAAAGCAACCTTTCTTGATTTTCCTTCAGGAGAAGATTCGATTAATTTTGGAGATTTAAAAGGGTTAGGGGACTTAATCGTAAACTCTGACACTGCCAAGACATGTCTGTCACAGCAATTTTTTAGGTATTCTCTAAATAGAATGGAAGATTCCGGCGACTATTGCTCAATAAATACAATGGTAAGCAATCTTGAAAAGAAAGGCTATCAGTTGCAGGATCTGCCCGTTGAAATATCAAAAATAAGAGCCTTCCAATATATACGTTACTAATTTTGAAAGATGATAGGATCATATATGAATAAAAACATATTCAAAACTCCCATAACCCGCCGTTGTTTACTCAATGGAATGAGTTCCGCAACCCTATCGCTACTCATGAGGCCTTTACATAGTGCTCTAGCTCAGGGTGAAAGTGCAGTTCATGGAAAGTATTTTATAAACTTTTTTATTGGCAATGGTATTGTTCCCGATTATTTTTACCCAGATAACGGAGACAATAATATCGTTGCACCTTTGACAAAGGACCTCCTAAGCTTTGGAGCGAATGGCGAAGAAATCCGTAGACAGTCAGGCTATTCACTCAATCCAATCGCTAATCATGGCTTACTCGATAAAACGACCGTCATCCAAGGCCTTCAATACGTTGATGTAGGAAAACTATACGAAGAAGGTAGCAACCATGCCAAAGGAGCAGTTGCTGCTTTTAGTGGAGGGACTTATCGAAATAATAAATGGGTACATCCCACTCTTGAGCATATCCTTTTTAGACATCAAGAAATGCAAAATGAATCAATTGGACCTATTTTAATAACTGCAGACCCAACTGCTATAAATAGAAACCTAACCACTTATTACTCTTGGAACCTTGATGGCAATCCAGTTGCTTATCTGAAGGGAGTGGATAAAGTATTCAACTCTGTATTTGGAAATTTTAATCCTCAGGATACTGAGGGTGGTGAAGATCCTTTGATCGGACGGCTTGAATCTCAAATTAACTTAAACCTAGAGCAGATAAATCGTCTTAAAAAAAGAGTAGGGAAACAAGGTCTAGAATATATTGATGCCCATATCGAGCATCTTGTTGAAATAGAAAGAAAATTCAAGCTTCTTGCAGAGCAAGCAAAGACTTGCGAAAGTCCTTCTATAATGCAAGAAAATAACTATTTTTCAGACGTAGAAGATATCATGAGTATCTTATTGTCCTCATTGCAATGTGGTAGAAGCAATATTGCAGTGGTCAACCTCCAGGGGTCAGGTAGCGATACTATTTATGGTCGCCAAATTGGGTCAAATGATGGATTTGAACATCACAAGACTTCTCATTCTGTTGCTAGCACTGAATTAGATATATTCTCTAGAATGAATCATTGGGGGATAGATGCTGTGGCTAGATTTGCCAAAGCCCTTGATTCCATTCCTGATGGTAATGGAACTATGCTTGATAACTCGATTGTATGTATGAGCCATGAGTTAGGTAGAGGCAGAGGTCATGACCTTTACAATGTTCCTCATATTATTTTCGGAAAAGCTGGGGAACAATATAAAGGGGGACAGTACCTCAAGTATGGTGACAAAGCTGGTAAAGGAGGGATATCCGTAACCGAACTTTTACTTAGTCATTGCCGAGCTATGGGGATTGGTTCGGAAAAAGTACAAAAGGTGGGGGATGAATCTGTAGCTACTGGCGAAGTTATTACCGAATTATTTAAAAATAGTTAAATGATTTTTTCTAGCTAACATCCAGTCTAAATTCCTAATTTGGGTAATTTTTTAAAATAATTGCAAGTTTTCTATAGTTCAAAAAAGTGGTTTTGAGTTGTCAAGTTTTATATTTTTTGAATCTCTCTCAATACTTCCTCCAACTTATCCTCAAAAGTATAACGGACCAAGAAATTTTCGAATTAAATGATAGAGGGATTGTTTGACTTGAGTCTATTTTTCAAGTGGTCGATGGGCCGAAATGACACAATGTAATCATCTAGTTTAAATACCGAAATTAGTAATCAAATAAGAAAACATTCGAATCTCATCCATGCTTATGATTTGTCTATAAGACATTCAATTCTCGAATATTAAACCTTTTTTGTCAACAAACCGAAGGGAGATTTGACTAGTCACATTTAGCTTGAAAGTTCTGTTTATGAAAACACTTAAAATCATCCTTTTTCTCCTTTTGGTCGGATCTTGCAAACCTAAAGATTCGTTACGAATTAGAAATATGATTATGCCTTCTGCAAATAGTGGCCAACTAGAAAAAGATGAAAACCTAGAGCAAAACAACAGCCAAAACCCGATTCCTGGAATGACTTTGAAAGTATATTACGAAAGCTATGTGATAGCAGCTCAAGCTTTATGGGGCTTGATGGAATTTGAAGAAGACGCAGAAAAACAACCTTCAGAATTTAATCTAACAGCACGACGCCGCCTTGGACGAGCAACTCCTCCACCAACCATGAAACCTAAACCCATTGTTTGGAAAAGAGATATTGAACTTCCTCCTGGTAAAATGAGGCAACTCTTTCATCCTATGATTATGGTTAATGGAAAGATGGCTTCCAATGTGGAATTTCTTCCACGAAACCGTAATGAATACCTTCGAGAAGCAAAGAAATTGGATGGAGGGAGGATAAAAGAAAATGAAGCATTTGCAAGAGAAGCAGCGGGACAAAACAACAAAGATGTTGAGACGCGAACGGAGGAATTCTTTGCTGACGAAACTGGTGATGCCACAGAAATAGATGTTTTTTATGGAGGGTCAGGATACGCTGCATTCGAGCATTTTCATTTGTTTAGTAAGGAAAGCAAGGTACTTGCATTCGGTAAAAACTCAGGAAACTTTCGTATTGATGACAACTTCAATTATCGCTTACAACAGGGTCACAGTTTGGTACACAATCCAGCACGTATGTTCAATCCTGGTGACTTTGACTCCCTTGAAAATGTTACCGGTAATCAGAGTGTTCATGGCAGGGACTTTGCGCTTGCTCTAGAAGCTAATAAATACGCAGACGGATTTCCAGAGCTTAGGGGTGAGATTTCCCAGGTAACTCATAGACGCGATGCAACAAATCAGGAGTCTTGGCCAGAAGGGGCTCAGTTTGAGATTACAGTAAAGGATGTCTCGAATCCTGATAAATTAAAAAAGGTTTATAGCAAAAAGTATATAGAGGCTATTGGTCAGGGCTGATTCAAATAAGATTTTTTCCAATTTTTCATTAAATAGGTCAGAAAAATTCTAAGCCGCAGTACCAAAAGTGACTAGATAAAAAAAATATAGGAAGAAAAAACTTAAAAAAAATGGCTCACTTTTATTAA
>JBGCDR010000090.1:0-13588 GCA_045105515.1 Oligoflexales bacterium | reverse complement strand
CTCTCCACTTGCTACGCTTAGTCGAGATGACGTCTACGTAACATTCGGGTGACAATTGCGATCGCAATGACCGCTCTCGAAGCGACTTAATTTACTATAAGAAAGTCAAAGACTTTATGTTGCTAAGGCTTCACAACCTTAGCCAACTCTCCGTTTTTGACAGGGTTTTTCTTAATTCTTTTCAATGCTATTCAGTTTTCAAAGAGCTTCTTGTTTCCAACTCATCGTTGGGATGAAAGGGTTTTTATGTGATACATGCCTGGCTGTCAAACAAAAAAAACCAATTTTTACGGCGGTAAGCTATCGAAACTCAGAGTTAATTTCCGCTAGTAGTTCAAGGGGGCATGTCAAATACGCTCAAAAGCTGGACAGTGACTGGAAAAGAGGCCTGACCCTAGAGTTTTTTTTGCAAGAAATTATAATTTGCAAAAGGTTTATCGGCGGTGTTAACATCGCTGAATTGATTAAAACGATCGAAAAATACAAATGGAAGAAAATATATGAGAGGAAGTATATCGGCAGGTTCTATCATCACTCCAATAGGCTGGATTCTAGTACATGCGGATCGTGACGGTTTAAGAGGGCTTGATTTTTGTGGAAATCGCAAGCCTCCTAAAATGCCTAAGCAAAGTAATAGTTGTATAGACCTTACCCTCGCTCAGCTTGAAGCATATTTTCAGGGGAAAACTAGACACTTCAATCTCCCTTTAGCTCCTGAAGGAACAGATTTTCAGCAAAAAGTATGGCAACATCTTCGCAGAATCCCGTGGGGTCAGAGTTGCTCGTATGGCGACATTGCAAAGTCTTGCAAAAACCCAAAAGCTAGCAGAGCAGTAGGAATGGCAAACAACCGCAACCCATTGCCTATAATCATACCTTGCCATAGGGTAGTTGGCAGTAATGGTCAGCTAGTTGGTTATGGAGGGGGTCTAGGGATTAAACGTTGGCTTCTACAACATGAAGGTATAAAAATCACAGAAAAAGATAGCTTATTAGAAAGCCCATTCCAACAGACACCACAGCGGTCACAAGACCAGGCAACATAAAGCTGTGGTTCAAAACATACCTTCCTATACGAGTAGTCCCCGTTTGGTCAAAACCAATCGCTGCGACGACCGTTGGGTAATTAGGTATAAAGAAATAACCATTTACAGCAGGGAACATTGCAATCAGGAAAGGGGCTGGAATTCCTAACTGCACTCCCAAAGGTACTAAAGAGCGAACAGTTGCCGCCTGGCTGAAAAGGAAAATAGAAAAGACAAAAAGAGCTAATGCAAAACTCCACGGAGCCATAAGCACCATATCTTTTATAGCCCCACTTATACTTTCACCATGGCTAACAAAAAAAGTATCACCCATCCATGCAATCCCAAATATTGCAATAACAGCCTGCATTCCAGCTTTAAATACAGTTCCTTCGGGAACCTTAGCGACGTTAACCTTGCCAAATAGTAGAATCAGTGCCGCTGCAGAAAGCATGATAATCTCAATTAGAATAGGCATATTCAAAGCATGCATCACACCATTTTCTTGCCAAGCTGGCCGCAAAGATGGAGAACTCCCACAGGCAACGATCATTACCACTGCAGCTATAAATATAAATACGGCAAGCTTTGCCCTTTTTTTCGCCATAACATCATCCTTTGCGCTACGATATACCGGCACCCTTCCTTGAGTCTTGAGAATTTCAGTGGAATTAGTGCTGTCCGCACTTACTTCATGAAGTTCTTTGCCATATTTTCGCATAAGAAAAGCAGCACAAAAAACTCCGCTCAGAGTAGAAGGGACGCATACGCCAAGAATATGAATCAATTCAATACCCTTGTCGGCAGTTAAGCCAAGGAGAGCAACAGTTGCTGCTGATATTGGGCTAGCAGTAATCGCATGCTGTGAGGCTATGACTGAAACAGATAAAGGGCGCTCAGGTCGTACTCCAGTTTCCCTCGCTACCTCGGCGATAATAGGAAGAATGGAATATGCTACATGCCCTGTACCTGCAACAAAGGTAAAAAAGTAGGACACAAAAGGTCCATAAAAAGTGATTCTCTCCGGCTTGTTTCTTAAAAATCGTTCAGCCAGTTTTACAAGATAGTCAAGTCCTCCAGCAGTCTGTAGAGCTGAGGTTGCAGTCACTACCGCAGTAATCATTAACAGTACATCGATAGGTGGCTGGGTAGGCTTCAAGTGAAAAAATATAGTCAAAACAGCTAGGCCCAGTCCCCCCATCACCCCTAGACCAATTCCTCCAAGACGTGCACCTAGGAAGATTGCAGACAAAACCACAGCAATTTCAAGCCCGAGCATTAGCTCCTCCATTAGGGAATATCGATGGAACCTAAGCTACCCACTTTTAACTCAAAGGCAACCAAATGCTATTAATATTTAATAATTTCATTATGTTATGATGGTATTTGACCGATTCAGGAAAACCGAGGAAGGATAAAGAAGTTTTAGAAGCAGGTACCTGCGGTCGTACAGTTATAAACAAGTTCGCACTGATCTACTATGCCATCACCTGCAACTGCAGAACTGGTATCCAAAAGGTCTGCTACGCAACCTAATTGAAGAGCTTCACAAAGAGCATCATTATTACAAGTAATGGTTGGGCAACCTTGATCGGCGGCTTCTACAAATTTTCTCAGGCGCTCTGAGATTGCATTTAAGTCTCCCGACTCAGATAAAAAGGATAAAAGCTCACAGTCAGCCGTTTGTTGGATGATAAAATCTAAGCCATTTCTCACTGTCTCGAGCCCACTCATAGCTGCCTGAAAAGCATCCAAGCCGGGACACTGATCTCCGTTGCTTCCATCACCACTTACAGAAGACTCTAGGCTATTTAGGGCAGTGGTCACGTTTACCATTGCCGAAGTTCCATCATTAACGATAGGTAATACATAGATCCCTGATAAAAAACAGCGAAAAGCTTCCATCTTGGAGTCTTGCTCCGGGGCACTGCGAATTAGAGCGATGCTTTCATTAATCGCTTCAAGTTTGTCATCACGCTCATCACCAGTGCCAAACAAAGTATCAGAAAAAACATTAAAAACCTGTTCCATTCCTGAGCTACTGCTACTAGAGCTATTCGTCAGGGAATCAACAACATCTAGTAATATCTCCCAAAGGCTCAAGCCAACATTGCCAAGCTTACTGCCAACAAGCAGGAGGGTCTTTTCATTGGAGTTACCTTCTACTTTTGCAAGCGAAGCCTCAGCATCAGCATACTTTTTTTGATCTACATAGATGCGCGCCTGCTCCATGTGATAATGATCCGAATCTGAAGATGCAATAGGTTCAAAGAAATTCATCCCGCAAGAGTTCAAAGATGCCATTGCAAACCCTGCGACCAGAAAAACTGCAAAGATCTTTAACATAGTAGAAGCCCTTAAAATGTCATAGTCGATCTTGCACTTAGACCCCAGCGCCGTTCTGGAATTTGCCCTGGAGTATGCCCAAGCTCGACCCCATAGTTAACAAGGTCAAAGCGCATAAAAAGCAAGTCTGCGAACATTCCAGTACAAAAATAGCCTTCGTTCAGCCCCGCTTGTATGCCGAAATCATGATCTCTAGATAAATAGGAGGTACCCAGCTCGGCCCCCGTATTAACGAGACGCAAAAGGTTGAGACCATCACGATTAGTGAGAGAGTGAATATCAAGATAATAATCGAGGTTAAATGTATCCCCCGGCCAACGAGAAAAGATTCCTGTGCTTACGATCTGTCTTAATGCAGGAGGAGAAGTGGCAAACTCATTAGTAACGCTTGCATCTCCAATATTCCTAAAAGTTAATCCCCAACGAAAATCAGGTGATAGATTCCACACCATACCTAGGTCACCGGCAACATAGGCACCACTGGTTAAAGGGGTAAAAGTTTCAAAATTGATATCACTAGCGCCAACAAAATCAATAATGTCAACAAAAGCGATATTGCCAGCTATATGCCAGCGGTACATGGGTCGTACTGTGAGGCCAATAAAGAAGCTAGTAAATAATTCTAGACCATAGGAAATGCTTAATCCCGCAAGAGAATCAGCTTTCCATTCCATATTTGGTATGGAAGGATTTGATAGTTCCAACCAAGAGTTATTCAGGCCAAACGGAGAGATCTCAAATGCGCCAAAGCGCATGCTAAACAGAGAACCTTGAAGCTTAAAAGACTGGCGTTCACCAAACTTCTTATCAAACTTACTCAAAAGACCAATGGCATCACTAGAACCAGCTGCAGAAACCAGGTCACTGATAGTATCGATGGTATTCTCACCTATCATCCCATCGAGCTGCAAAAGCCTTAGCTGAAAACTTATATCAGGTTCGGCAAGGGTAGCAGGATTAAAGCGACTGGCTTCATCAGAATCTGGTGCTGCAACAAAAGTCCTGCCTCTTCCCCACACACGCGGAGAATCCAATAGCCACTCTTGTTCAACACCCATGGCGTTATAGGCATACCCCAGCAGCAGACCAATAAGATATAAACGTCTCAGCATGGAATTTTAATTCCTATTTTCAGATAATTAAGTCTGAGTATAGCATAACATGGCTGTTTTAGGTCTGAAAACAAGTTGAACCACGGTGAGTCACCACAAAAAATCTCCTATTGATCATCAAACTCTTATTCAAGAAGCCAGCATAAAAAACCAGCTAAAAGTTTTTTAGATTCTCTTTTAAGGTTCTGTTTTATCTATCTTAAATAGTAAATTTTTATTGTCTTAAATATCTTACTTTTTTCTGCCGATGGTACTAATACTTGAAAAGAAGTTTTCGATATACAATTAGCAAGGGTGAGTTTAGAAATTAGTTCAGTTTTTACAGTCCTTATTTCTACACCACTTATGTTCCAGGAAGGCAAGTTTCTGTGAGGATGGAGAGTGAAACATCAACTCTCAGACTCAATGGATTTTTGTACCTATTGTCGTTTTTCGAAGGTTTAAATGGTTCATCTATCCTACTGTTATTTATTCGATTTTAAATAAAATTAAATATACCAACAATTCTACCGAATCTGGTTCTAACAGCTAATGTTCAAAAACTATGATCGCCGATCATAGTAAGAAACCCGAAGTAATCTTCAAATCTTGACCTTCAGGCAAGTTTTTGCATAGGAAGCTACGGGAAAATCACTTAAGAAAATTTAAACTCAGCGGGGACGGGATGAAAATTTCGAAAATAATTCTAAGTATCGGTGCAACTTTATTTACCACTGCCTGCGGTGTTACCGTAGACCCACAGGAAGTTCACAAGATTGATGAGAAAAACGCAATCGTCGATTCACAGGAATCTGGTTTCGATTTAGCAGGAACTCACTTTGAGTCAATCGGTAATGGCAGCACCTTAACATCTTCTGTTAGTAGCCTGGAATGTGCTAACAACAGCAATGATGGCATTAGAAGCATTAACAGCTATGACCTCAATAATAAATCTCTTGAATTTAAAATTACAATTGATAGAAGTGCATCAGGAAATGCACAGGTTTTTAAAGTCAAAAGTGGGACGCATACACTTGAAATGTATACTTTCGAATACGGCTCTCTCCGCCAGTTGAAGGCTGGAGTAAATGGACTTTTAGCACACAGAGACTTCCCTGCAGATACGATGGAGGTCAAGGTAGATTTAAACTCGAATACCGCCACTGTATCATCAAAAGTAAACGGCAGTTGGAGCCCATTCGCAAGTTTGCCATACTCTGGTTCGAATAGCGTATCGCTTGAATATATGTGCGGCGGGGGTAAAGGTTCCACTATTGCAGACCTTTATACTGACGGTTCACTGCAAGACTTAAGCTTAAGTGGTGCGAATCCTCCACCACCACCTCCTCCAAGTGGTGATGATGAATATCAAGCAGAAGAAGGAACTCTAAATGCTGCTAGTATTGCAACTAATCATGGTGGTACTGGTTCTGGTTTTGTAGATTTTCATAACTCTACTGGCAGCGTCACTTGGAATGTTAACCTTCCTGCAGGTGAGTATCAGGCAACAGTTCATTATGGGAACGGATCCCCTCGGCGCGTGGCTTTGAAACTTAATGGAAATGAGGTGACACAATTTCCTCTTGCAGTTCAAGGTCAGGCTAATTGGGCAGTCTGGGTTTCTGAGACCCAGACCATTACTTTTAATAACAGTATCAATACGATTAGCATCGATGCGAATGGCTACAGTGGAGGCCCAAATTTAGACAAGATTGAATTCGTTAGGATTGGTGGTCAAGAACCTCCACCCTCACAAAGCCCTAGTGTTTTACAGGCAGAAGATAATACTACCCTGGTAAAGGCTGCTGCTCAGAATCCTTATGGGAATTCTAATGGTGGTTTTGTCGATTATCGCGGCTATAATGCTAGCGTCACATGGAATGGTCTTAATTATGAAGCAGGAACTTATAAAATTAAAGTTCGCTACGGAAACAATGCACATCGACGTTCCAAATTAATTGTCAACGGTAACGATACTGGAATCGTAATCCAGTTCAGATATGATACTTCGCAGGCACCTAGAACTTGGGCTAATTGGGTCACTGAAACCACAGATGAATTTACTGTTTCTGAACCTATTAGCTCAATAAAGATTAATTCTTCAAACCTTAGCGGTGGCCCGAACCTCGATCAAATCGAAGTAATCGCGGTTGATGGAAGTAGTGGTGGTGGACAAGGAGGGTCTGGATCTATTACTAGTTCACCTTACTATTCTTATGTTCAAAAGGCCGATGCTTTCTTTGAATCTCAAAAGAAAGTACAGACTCATTACCATTCCAATGGAGTAGACATTCCTCTTGACTCAGGTTTGCCGTTCACAAACTATACACTTAATACATATAATGTCCCATCAGGCAATGTCTTTCACCGGGTTAGTGATGTTTACGACAACGGTCTGACGGCAATTTATTACACCGTAACAGGCCGAGCAAGCAAAGCAGGTGAGATACTAAGTACTTATCTTAGAATGTACAAGTCTGCCGAGGAATATGGCAACTCGGTTAATAAGGAAATTAAGCTCTTAACACAAAGAGTCTTTTCTAAAACCTTATTTCCCAACTTCCTTGAACCTGCCGCCGAAGACCTTGGAAACAACAGCTATATGGCAATCGCATTTTGCCGGTACTTTAACCAATACAGAGGTAACGGTGCTTCCGAAGCAAATCTCCTCCCTTATTACGATAGGGCTTATCAAATCTTAGATTATATCTATCGAACTCGCTTACAAAATAATGGGATTCGAAGATTTATAGGTCGTGATACTGCAGGTTATGCATCGGCTGAACACCATGTTAATTTATATGCTTTAGGTAAGTGTATGCAACAGTATATTCCTGCAGGACAAGGATATAGCACTAGTCGAATCACCGACTTCACAACCGTTGCCGACGATTTTGTCAGAGCTATGTGGGATAACAACGTAGGTTCATACCGTATTGGTACCATTGACGACATCAACTCTTCCGCTATCAACACACCTGATAGGTTTCCAGCTGACATGGCTTCTTGGCGCTATATGTCAGGAGCAGGATTCAGAAGCACTGGAGATGATACTAGATCTCTAACCTGGTTGACGACCCCTGAAAGTGCAAATGGTGAAGGTGGTGTTTGGGTACAAGAAAACTTTAATGGAATTAATCCCTATTACGGTGTTAGGTTTACCAATAAAGCAGATGCTTATGGCACTCAAACAGAAAATACTGGTGCTGCGCTCCTAGCACTAAAAATGCATGGTGGATTCTCTGCAAAAGCAACACTGATAGAAAATAGCCTTACCGCACTGTTTACTCAGGAAGGAAATGGCGGTTTACCTGCCCACGACGATGCAGTAGGCTCTAGCTGCCCACACTTCACTGACCCTTCGTGCAATACGGGCTTAACTTGGAGCTATTTTAATACGCCTCACACTGCGTCAACTGCCTATTCTATCCTAGGTCTGCTTGGAGAGAACCCTTATCAGACGGAACCTTCAGGGTACGATAGAATCGAATCTGTAGTCATTCCAGTATTTGAATAAGTAAATTATTCAATTACTCTTCATAAGATTTCCTAACGGAGGGTTTTATACCCTCCTTTTTTTATGCTAGCCACCATTACCTTAGCTGGTTCTTTTAAATATTTAACTCTGTATCAGGCTATTATATTTGAATTATTAATTTTCAATAATCATTCTTCCTTAAAACACCGATAAGCCACAAGCGTACGCAAAATAAGT
This sequence comes from Oligoflexales bacterium, assembly GCA_045105515.1. Taxonomy (GTDB): domain Bacteria; phylum Bdellovibrionota_B; class Oligoflexia; order Oligoflexales; family Bog-1112; genus JABSRF01. The sequence continues at coordinate 5,411 of JBGCDR010000090.1, read as the reverse complement.
AGAATTGAGGAACCAAATGAATTTAATTAAAACGATTTCAAGCGTTTTCATTTTGTATTTTATTTCTGCCTGTACAGTAGGAGAAATCAAAGAACAGAAACGGACAGAAAGGTTTGATGCCGGCCTTGACGCAGAAAAAGATATTAAAGATGAAGGATCGAATAGTACAGACTCTACCGAAATAGGCTCCAGTGGCGCAGGTTCTTCTAACAGTGATTCTGAAGGAACAAGCTCTAATGATGATAATTCGTCCGATGATGAAGGTACTTCCAGTAATGAAAATACTCCACCACCACCTCCTCCTGGAGGTAAATATAAACTAAATGACACAAGCCAGAATCAGTATTTAGGCTACGTTGAGAAGTATATAGAAAGTCAAACCAGACAAGCAACAGCTAGTGACGACTCTAATGCTTACACAGTAAGGACTTATGATGTTGAGGAAGGTGAACTATTCTATGCGGCTTCTGATACCTATGACAACGCCTTAGTTTCAATATTTTTCACTGTTATAGGCAAACCTCAAAAATCTGCAAAAATTCTTGATAGCTGGTTACGTATGCATAAGTGGACCCTAGCTAATGATAATTATCGTAAAGGACTTTTTTGGCCTAAAGTAAATCATATTGACCTCGGTCCCGCATCATGGATAGACAATGGTGGTGATTTCCTAGATGTTGGCAATAATTCTATGATGGCCTTAGCATTTTGCAGGTACTACCTCCAGTTTGCTGATGATGCTCCGAATACAGATCTTCACAAGGAATATTATAATGCTTCTAAAGCTATGATGTCCGAAATTCATAATAATTTCCAGTGTACAACGGGTCCCTATCGAGGGTATATGGGCCGACCAACAAGCACCAAAACTGCATACTGGCAATCAATTGAGCACAACCTTGATATGTATGCCCTCGGAACTTGTGTTCAAGAAGCTGCAAAAATAGCCGAACCCGGAGTTAATACCATTTCTGAGGATGTCCAGAAGGTAGCAGGGACCTTTGTTAGCCAAATGTATGACAGCGCCAATAAGCGCTACCGAACAGGCACGGAACCAGCTTGCAATGCTAATACTGCACAGAACAATGCTTTTGTTCCAGTTGATGCGATTACTTGGCGTCACCTCGCAAAAGCTGAGGCTGACTCCATGCTTCATGCAGACAGGTCAGAAGAGTCTATGACTTCCTTAGTAACGCCAACTTTCATGATCCAGGACCCTGATTTTACTTCCAAGCTAGGTCAGCCTATTTGGGGAGTTAAGTTCACTAATATAGGCACTGGTATTCAAGGAGAAAACACTGGGGCAGCACTTCTTGCCTTGAATGATTTTCATCAGAACAATGCGAGCGAAGATATCGATAAATTACGTTCTGGTGTTAAAGCTATGTTCGATCAATATGGCAATTCAGGGATCCCTGCTCATAGTGATACTCCCGACGGTTCATGTTGTAATACGGGAATTACTTGGTCCTACTATTTTACTCCCCACACTGCATCGACCGTTTATTTTGGCCTTGCCCTTGCTTACCAATTCGAAAGAAACGGACAAATAATTCCAGGTATGAATCCTTATTTCCCCGGTTCTTCTAATGTTGAAGCACAGGAATCGGTGCAGGCACCACAACTATAGAGAGATTAATTTTCGGACTCTGCTTTCTTGGTTAAATCAATACCAAGCGTAGATCCATACTAGTTTCATGCTTGAATTTCAGTGCATCAAACTCGAATAACCTAGCTGGACGCTGTTTTTTGCCTCTTAGAGTTTCTTTCGTCTCCACAACAAATGAAAAACCAGAAAATTTTTTACGGAAATTTCGTTTATCAAGTTTTAGATTCAATAAACATTCGAAAAGCTCTTGAGCATGGCTCAAGGTAAAACGTTTAGGAAGAATATCAAACAGGGTCCTACTGCGAATCAAATCTGAGCGCATTGCATCGACTCCTTCCCCTAAAATTTGCTGATGATCAAAAGCAAGTGAAGGAACATGGTTTAAAAAAAACCATTTAGCCTCATCAGCATCCTCAGACGCCCTTAGGCCATGGTCCTGAGCGCGAATAATTGCAAAGTAAGCAGCAGTAATGACGCGACCACGTGGATCTCGGAAAGGCTGAGAAAAGGTGTGAAATTGCTTAAGGTAGATTCCACCTACTCCCGTTTCTTCAATAAGCTCCCTGCGACCACAATCCTCTAAAGACTCTCCTGACTCAAGAAAACCGCCAGGTAGTGCCCACTTTCCCTGAAAAGGTGCTTTTTTGCGTTTAATAAGAAGAACTCGATTGCCATCTAAACTGGGGCTAAACACAACACAATCAACGGTGAGCGCAGCTTTTTCCCGGGATTCCAGTTGATTGTTTTTAGCCATACTACCTCCAATTACAAATATTTTGAAATTTACACTAATAAAGCCTTGACTGCAGCAAAGATTAAATTTATTCAGTAAGTGTCATTTTAACACTATATGAGGAGAGCGATAATGAAAGCATTGAACCTTGCATTAGCGATACTTTTCAATTTACAAGTTTCTTGTTTGGCATCAACAGTTAAGTATGGGGACATGAGGCTGGATTGGGTACGCAAAGCCTCTGAGAAAACCCGGGTTATAGCTAATTTTCCGAAGCCAGGTATCCTTTTTCAGGATGTGTTAGGGATTTTCCAAGACCCTGGATTACTAAGAGAAATTACTTCTTACCTTAGTAATCAATACAAAGGACGGATCTTGTTGGTCTCGAGGCTCGAGGATTCCTGTTAGGGAGCATTCTTGGTGAAAAAATGCAGCTACCTTTTGTCCCCATCCGAAAAGCTGGGAAAATACCAGGCCCTTGTTTCCAAAGTAGTTATAAAAAGGAGTACGGGTATGACGCCTTTGAACTCGCACAATCCACACTTGAAGTAGGTCAGAAAGTACTTATAGTGGACGACTTAGTTGCCACAGGCGGATCAGCGCAAGCTGCAATCGACCTGATTGATCAGGCAGGAGCTAAAGCTATAGAATTTTTTGCTTTTACAGAAATAGCCTCGGAAGGAGGCGCTACCAACTTACCAATTCCCAGCACCATTTTATTTCGTAAATAAGTTTTTAATGACTACTTTTAAGGAGATAATTATGAAATGCTTCTTCCCCCTCATCTGGATTAACCTTCTCATCTTAAGCCCAGGTTTTGCCAAAAGTTTTGACTATTCCTTGAAGCTTCGGGAAGTTCAAAATCCGAAATTAGAAGAGCTAATCTTAGGCAGTCAACGAATCGAAGATGAAACCAAAGAGTTCTCAAATGGTAATACCTTTGTCCGTCTCAACCCCAGCAAAGAAAAAGGACAAGACCCTTACTTGTTAGCGAAAAAATCTGTAGCCACCTTAAGTTCAAGCAAACTGAGTGCAAACGGCTTTATTGAACTGCTATTCAAAATTTCCGCTGCCCAAAAAGCAATGGCAAGTAAAATCACTGTGGTTTTAGAAGCAGGTTCAGATATTGAATCGCTTCTTCCTTTTCGATTGCCTGTCAAATCCATGCTAGCAGCAGCTGGCGCAAACGAGCTACTGATCGGCAAAAAAGTACACCAGTTGAATAAAACTCTTATCACTCCACGGACTGCAAAAAAGAAAAATTCTTTTCACCTGGCTGGCGACCAGCACCCTCAATTGCGGGACAACATTGCTCAGCTGCTTGGTGTGGAAGGACTTAGCTGGGAAGCGCTACAGACTAAAAACCTAGAGAATAGTACAGTTTATCTTGTTGCCGAAAACAGCTTTCCGGGCAACACGAAAATCCTTGAAACTATGGAACAAATTTACAAGTTAGTTAGTGAGCGTGGTTCTATGGTCCATGTGATAACCCCTTACCTTCCTTACGCACGTTTAGATAAAGCAGAGAGTGAATGGGGAGTAGCTCCCCAGGGCGCTCTTATTGCAAATTTGTTAGAAGTTGCGGGGATGTCTGCAATTACTGTGGTACAGGCTCATGCGAGACAAAGCCTCGGGTTTTTCAAATGTCCTGCATTTAATCTGAGTAGCAGGGCAAGTATTGTGGAAGCACTCAAGCTTAGGCCTTACCCTATTGATTTGGTAGTTTCTCCAGATGCAGGTTTTCAAAAGGAAGCTACCCATTTCGCTCAAGCTTTAAACACTCCTGTCCTTGTCCTAAACAAACAAAGAGAAATCGGAGGCGAGGCCACTGTATTTGATGGCGAAGGCTTAAAGAGCGTAGAAGGCAAAACCTTGGTTCTGATCGATGATGAAGTTAGCAGGGGTTCTACCCTTGCTCAGGCAAGTCAGATTCTACATCAACATGGGGCTCAAAAAATTATCCTCGCTGTCACTCACCTTGCAGGCGATGCAAAAAAACTACTTGCGCTGGGTGGAACGATTATTGAAGAGATGCTTCTAACCGATAGCTTTAATATGAAATCTGTACCAGCAGCCAATTTCACCAAAGTCTCCTTAGCTCCCACTTTAGCCAAGCACATCAGACGCTTAGAACATCTGGAAACAGGCGCTTTTCAGGGTATTATCGATATTGGCTCTTCAAAAACTAAAGTTCTAGTAGCCTCCCAAAACAGCGAACAGGGATTCAATATACATGAGAACCAAAGTTTCAAGGTTCCTATTGCTAGAAGCATTTTTACAGATGCAAATTCTAAGAGCATTGGACAGACCATTGAGGATCTAATAAAGTCCTTGCCAAGGTCAAAAAAGACCTAGATGTTCGTTATCCTGGGATTCAATATACTGCAATTGGCACAGAAGCCTTACGTAAAGTTTGCCAAGAGGAAAGCATCAATAAAAAGCTTAAAAAACTTCCCATTCCCGTGCGTATAATTAGCCAAGAACAAGAGGCTCTGCTTGGACACCACACTGCAAAATATCTAAGCAAGAAGGAAACTCGGCTCACTTCTTGGGACCATGGGGGAGGTAGTTTTCAAATCACCTGTGAGAAAAGTCCAGAATCACTGTTCACTTACCAAGGATCTGTGGGATCCATACCAGCTACTCAACTATTCAAACAGTTTGCGGAAGCTAGTGCAACACGAAAACATCCTGCCCCCATTAGCAAGAAGGCTCTTAGACTTTACCAAATAGCTCTTAGAAAACAGCTTCCTGTGGCAAGTAGCGAGTTTATGGAATGCCTACAGAAAAGCAATCGCATCATAGCAATTGGAGGCCTGAGCAGTGTTCCTGGGATAGCGAGTCGAATACAGGGAAATTCAATGCTTGAATCCGGGAAATTATGGCAAGGTATTTTAGGTTTGCTGGGTAATTGGAACCACAAGCATCTTACTCTAGTTTGGACAAAAAAAACTCTCAAATCATGCAGCGCGATATCGCCGAATTAAAGCTACCTAATATTTTACTTTCCCGCGACAATCCATTGGAAATAGAATTGAGCAAAATAAAATCAACCGGTGAGAGATTTTT
>JBGCDR010000089.1:0-7944 GCA_045105515.1 Oligoflexales bacterium | reverse complement strand
GTTGATATTTTTTAGTTTCATGCCCACAGATTTCCTGAATTCATATGTAAATTCAGCATAATACCTAATCTGTGCGAAAATTGATTTTTAATATGTCTTCGGCTTGTATGACGAGTTTTTAGAGTTCAGTCAGTGCTCAGTTACATTGCTTTCTGAGATAACCTACTCCTAAACCCTCTCTCAGCATAAAAATTTCTTGTTATATATTTTAAATCAACTATGATCTTTGTCACTAACTACTTGGATTAGATTCCAAGCACCGAACAACTTAAATATTAGTGTCTTCAATGAATAAATTAGTTCTAAAAGTCGTTGTCGTCGTCATGGTACCTATAATGACCTAGCCACGTTTTCCGATTTTTAGAAAAGAGCCTGGGTCTAAGTAAGATCCAGGCTTTTTTTGTGCTTATGCTTATTATTGAGATAAGGGGAGTGGTTTTTTCATGGGAAAATTTTCGAATGGTTTTCAAGATATATCTCTAATACTTACAATATTTTCAATGTTCTTTGGAGCTGGCAATGCAGTTTTCCCCTTAGTTCTTGGGGTCTCTCTTGGCGATCAAGTTTCATGGGGAGCTTTGGGAATCCTGGGAAGTGGTATCGTTCTTCCTTTGCTGGGAGTCGTTGCTGTGTGCTTATGTAAAGGGTCTATACAGGGTTTTTTAGAACCTTTTGGAAAATGGGGTTCCCAAGGCATTTCTCTTATTCTTATTCTACTATTAGGCCCAGTTATAACGCTTCCCAGATGCGTCACCATCGCCCATGCTAGTCTATTACCGTATTATCCAAATCTATCCTTGGGCATTTTTTCCATAATTTTTTGTCTCATTTGCTTTGCATGCTTACTAAGACCATCTCTAGTAACAACAATTCTAGGCCGCATTCTAAGCCCAGTACTGGTTTGTTGCCTGTTAGCCATTATCATTTTTGGCTTCAACAAACCAGTAAACTCGAACCCCACACCTACTTTCGCAGCATTTTTTGATGGTTTTCAGACTGGCTACAATACCCTGGATCTACTTGCTGCAATATTTTTTGCACCTACTATTTGGATTTTGCACCAGTCCAAATACAATAGACACTTATGCAAAAAAAGAGTCATCAGAAACAGCACCTGGAGCTTTATTATTTTGGGTTGTATCTACTATGGCTTGGCAAGAGTATCTGCAGGATTTGCTACAGAACTTCAAAACCATCCACAGCAATCGATCTTATCTAGCTTATCCATACTCGTTTTAGGAGAAAGAGGCGCACTAATAGCAAATGCTGCCATAGTTTTAGCATGCTTAACCACTGTGGTAGGATTAACTTTAACCCTTAGCTTATGGCTTAGTACGAATTTTGAGCTAAATAAGCAAAAAACAAATTACTCTACCATCCTTTTAATCTCTTGTATTTTTTCCCAATACGGCTTTTCTGGTATCATGAAGCTCTTAGGACCTATAGTAACCGTGATCTACCCTATACTCATAAGCTTTACCTTCTGGAGTATTTGGAACAGCATCAGAAAAAAAACGCACAATAAAACATTGACCAACCCTAAATTGGTTACACGTGCTAAAAGCAGCAAATAGATATCAGCCAAAATTGTGCCATGAAAAGGATTTTAAGATCCTTTTGGGTTTATTGAACGCATGTCATAGAAACTCAAATAAATACTCCCATCTTCTTCTTCCTGCCAGTCAGCTGAGTGTTTCTCAAGGAAAGTCTTGGGCATTTTTTTTAGTCCTGGAAACCTTCTAAGAAACTTTTTTGTGTTCAAACTAAACAATTTTCTTGGATCTTGCCACTTAACCCCTTGATTAGACCTTCGCCATTCATACTTAAAAACACCAGGTTTCCACACAGAGAACAAATTTTTCTGCTCAATAAACCTAATTGGTGTTTGGGCTCCAGAACCTGCTTTTTCAAAGTAAATTCCAGAGTCGATCACGATAGCTGTATGATCAAAATACTCTTTACTACCAGCCAAGTGAGAGATTAGCACAATATCCCCCGTCTTGAGGGTTCTAGGATTTGGAAAAGAGGTAGCATCATCTGCTCTAGCAAGTAGCTGAGAATTTTGCCTTAGAGTATCAAGAATCCAGTCTGGTCGAGCATAGAATATTTGAAAGTCTTCTGCTCCTCTTAGAGCTTCATAAGCAATACCCCAGCAATTAGAATATAAGGAAGATTGAGTTTTTTGCTGTTTTTTTAAGGGTGATGATGCCATGTTCCATATAAATTCAGGCAATTTTTTATTCGATGGCTTAAATCTAGTTCCTGAGAGTTCTCTCACTACAGGGGGCAAAAAATCGGCCAATTTATAAACTTTATTTTGGTCATATCTAAGCTCACTTGAAGAAGAATACCAGCTGCCGTAGTGGTTTTTCAATGCTTGAAAAGCTTGTTTACTAAGGCACCCAAAATTAAATTCAAGTCTGTCTTGCCAGGCAGGAATTGGTAATAGCTTATCTTTTTTCCGTAGGGTTTTATAAGGAATATTTAGGCTATCAGCAAAGGCAAGCTTTTCTGTTGAAGAAGAAGTTGCACTAGATTTTAGTGGTCGAAAGCCTAACTCGTAGTAACGAGTATCTAAATTTGCTGATGGGCGAAGTTGAACTTTTTCAAAATAATCAGCTTCATAGCTTGGTCTGCGTGGTTTAGTTTCCGCTTGCTGAAATTGGATATTGCTTGTTTTTTCCGATTTAGCAAGAGGGACCTCTATAATGCTTGGGCCAGGGACTTGCGAAGGTGGGACACCAAACAAAGTGCTTATTACAAGCCCGAGACCTATTCCTGTCTTCAGAATCATTTTGCTTCCTATCTTAGTTTAGTTACCATGCAAAATTACTACAGAATTAAATCACAGACTTCTTAATTTCCGTAACCTTCTCATGAAGTTAAATTTATTTATATATGATTGCAAATGATACTGATTGCAAAAAATGATATTAAATTATCAAGCTGAATCAGAAACTGTGATTCTTAGAAGTGGAGAAGGAAATAAAACTATTTGTTGCGGTGATCTTTACTTAGCAGATTGCAGCTCTTCTTTAACGATTGATAGATTATTTTTTGCAGCTTTTGAAGCTGGATTCAGTGCAACTGCTTTTTTTAGGAAGCCTTCCGCAAGGGTATATTCTTCTTCTTGATAAGCAATATTGCCCATACCAAAATGAGCAGTAAAGCTATTAGGCCATTTTTTAAGAATCGTCTGATACGCTTTTTTCGCAGCGGATAAATGCCCCAATGATTCTAAACCTGAAGCTGCCTGCATGTGAGCTAATTCACCTGCAGAATAAGCTAAGCGATCAGGAGGCAAGACCACTAAAGCCCAAAATTTAGAGAATGACCAATGCCTTTCAAAATGGCTAAGAGGCATGGATTCCATGGCTTCTTTACCTGTAAAGAGCTTAAAATTTTGATCATCTAGATCATAACCAACTATGGCGACATAATGCCAGATTGGAAACCAGCTAAATCCCATATTAAGCAAGGCTATGACTGGGTAACCACCTCCCAGTTCTTTAACAATACCTGTCATAGAACTTACCTCAACTGCAACCATACCATAATTTCGCGCAGTAGAAATCATATCAGATGGTAGGCTACCATTCCTCAAAGGGGTATACATCTTTGGCTTTAATTCTGAAATTGGGATATTCCTACCTGACCAATTGAGTACCATTGCTAAAGCAGCAGGACCGCAGTCCCCATCATCCTTAGATAGGTTTTGCACACCCAAGACTTCTTTAGATTTTGGAACAATAGATTCGTCTAATAGGCTACTTGTTTGTGGGGAAAGAGTAGTACAGCTAATGGTTGCTAAGGTACTAATGCCTGCTAGAAATGAGTAAAGAAAGCGCATTTATATCTTTTTAGCTAAGTAAATGATCACCAATATCAATATTATAATTATCAGAATATTAGTGATTCCACCATACTGAGCTGCTTCCATTTGGCTCGCTATATCCGTCATCTCAGAATCGGACAAAGATGCTAAGCGCATCCTTGCATCATTTGCATTTACACCCATCTTTTCTAATTCTTTCTGGATGTCTCCTCGATCAAGCTGCTCTCTGATGATGGATTCCGCCTCATGTCGATTCATTTCCTCCACCAACTCTTGAGTTGTAATCATTTTAGCGGCAGTCTGCGCAGCCATAAGGTTGGGTAAAGGACTCATAAAGTAAGAGAGTAGAATTGCAATAAAGGGCTTAATATTCACGACTTTATACTCCCATAGAGTTTGCAGAAGTCTTTGTCAAAACTTTCATAAAAAGCTTCGCCACAACAAAAAAACCTAAGTTAATTGGACTGATAAAAGCGTACCAAGGAACAGTAGGGAAGTCAAAATCGGCAACATAATGTTCGCCGAGATACTAGAGGAATGCAGATCTGAATATTCACAAGGGAATATGATGGAAGATCTTGGTAATAACAACCGAAAAAATCTTATACTCATGATATTATGGATATTTAATAATATTTTTTGCTCATAAACGGTAAGGAGCTCAACTTAAATAGGAGATAATATATTCACAAGAAGAACTAAAATCAGTCATTTAAAATAGACATTCAACCCACTTCTTCTAATTCAATCCAAGTAGGAATCAAACGGGGGTCAAGTTTAAGACGTCGATCCCCTGAACGAGTCTCGAAAATACCTTTATCAGACATCGCGCTGAGCATCTCATAGAACGTATCAGGCCTTCTTGCATAATAGTCCTTGAGATAAGGAAGTAGCTTTTCTTTTGCCTGTTGGGAATGCATGCAAAACTGAGATTTCTGCAGGTCCTTAAGTCCATTATAAACGGCCTTAAGATAACGAGACTTAAGCATCCGTCTTCCATTTTGCATGATTTTTTTCTGCTAGCTCTGCGTCAGCTGACTCGAGAAATTTTCTATCTACCGAGTTTAGACTTGGGCCCAATGCAGCTTCCAATTCAACGTAAAAGTCTTGGATAGCAATTAGAGAAAGCTGACTTTTTTCAGAATAAGAATCTTTATTTTCTATAGTATTCAAATTTGTCTTTGGCTTTTTTTGCTGCTGAGAATCTTTATTTCTAGACCTAATAAATGATTGATTGTGGATTAAAATTAACTTGGATCTTTCTTGTTTTCGAGCCTTAAACCAAGCTGCTAATTTTTTAGCTATGAATTTTTTTGGCGGACTGATATTACGTTTATTTTAGAATACCCAGGCCTAACTTACATCACACGTCTTCAAGCTAGAACCGATGAATTTGCAGCACTTCAAAGTTTTCTTATTCCAGTTTAATTTACTAAAATGCATTATGTATTTTTTTGCAAGTAATGAGGAGCTTACCTACAAGAAAACCAATAACTAAATATTCTTCAGTTTAGTTGATATGAATTGATAATTGTGGTATTTTCCACACATTCCTACCAAAGCCTGGAGAGAAAATTGAAAAACAGACCATTATATTTGATAGTTATTATATTCCTTGCATTAGGCTTAGTCCATTCTCCTGAAGAGAAAGGTTCTTCTATAATAAATTGCCATGAATACGAATTTTCAGCAGTTGATTTTACTAATAAAGAAGAAATAGAAATCCACAACCTCGCAAAAAAACGCCTATTTTGGATCAAAGCAAATAGAAGTTTGCCATTGATTATAACGTCTTTTGCACTATATATTCCATATCATTTCTTAAATAAAAACTCACTGAAAAGCATTCAAGAATCTAAACCTTTTTCCTTTTTATCTTTTTTTATCAGCCCATTATTAATCGCAAATATTTTCTCTGACTCCCTAAAAGCGGGTTTGGGTGAGGCAAACAATTATGTTGGAAGTATATTTAATAAAAGTGAATCAATGTCAGAGCTTGACCTAGACCTAGAATATCAAAAAGTTCTTATTAAATATCAAAGAAATAGGATCAAACTCAGCTCGGAACAGAAGGAGTACATAGAAACCAAGCTGCGCACAGTTCGGCAAAGATACCTCGGAAAGCAAAAGATTCAGCATAGTAGCTTTGGTGAACCAGGCCAAGATCATGGAAAAAAAATGCTAGTTGCGATCGAGGCAGTAATCAAACTCCCAAACCAAAGAAAGCCTTTAAGTTTTTCCGAAAATCTAAAAGATAAATTATCAAGTATATTAAGTAGTTTCCCCGAAGAAATTCAGAAGGAAGTCCAGCATGCGGCTTTTAGCCAGGTTTCGTGTTCAAAAGGGGAAAATAGGATAAATCGCAATAATATTCTATTGTTTGCAGGCCCTCCCGGGACCGGAAAAACTACATTAGCAAGGTCATATGCAAAAGCACTCGATTTACCATTGATTGAAATTTCCCTTGCAGGAGTGAAACTGCAGGACTTGAATGGTACTTCGTTCTTTAGTTTTTCAGACGAAATTCAATTTAAAAACTTGTCTCTCTTAACAAGTTCTCTGCTTAAAAGAACCGATAGCAAAGGCAATCGCTATTCCAACGCCATAATATTCTTTGAAGAGTTTGATAAAGCCATTAATTCAATAGATTGGGAATCTAAACAATTGCAGCAGTTTTTACTTCTTTTTCTTGACCCCAGCCGGCAAAAATCAACACTTGGTGATATACAGTTTGATCTCGATATCTCAGGATACACTATTATATTAGCGGGAAACCAACTACCAAAAGACCCAGCTCTTTTGAGCAGAATGAAATTGATCCCGTTCAAAGGATATGGATTTGAAGAAAGAAAGGCAATCGCTTGGAATGCTTTTGTAGAAAACAATCAAGATTTGGACTTGGACCCAGGAGTCATGAAAGACCATGAAGAAATAATCAAGGGAATGGCCAGTTATGACCCAAATAAGGGTGTTAGAGAAATTTTAGCCGTAGTTGACGATTTTAAGGATCATCTCATTCAAATTGAACAAGGATGGACAAATGGCTCATTCAATTTCAAGCGTGCATTTGACAGAGTGCCTGAAATGAAAAAAATATTGGATGAGGATAACTCAAAACCATTTGATGGGATAAAATAAATAGTGCTTAAACCTTATTGACTAAAGCAGGCTTCATGGTTCAATACTTGGCTTATCCCAAGAATGAGGTGGCGCGGGAATATTGAGTTCTACATCTATTTCATCAAAATCAAAAGGAACATACCGGGGAATATTTGGAATCAAAGTTCCTAGCCAATAGAGAAATCCTCTTTGCGCCAAGGGCCACCGGTGTTCAATAAAGCTATATGAAGGTTCCACACCCTCATTCCAGCTAAATTCACCGGTCTTTACATCTGCTTTCCCTACCAAAACCAAAGCCTCGTTATCTCCATCTCTTTGCAAATAAACATCACCAAGGCTTTCCTCAGAAGTTTTCTGCCAAACTATATTAAAGGTTTCAGATCCCATTCCCAGCCCATGATGCCAAAGCCGAATTCTTTTTACTCTCTGCTCTGCCTTAGTATTTGGTTCTTTTTCCAAAAAACCCGTTACATGAATATAGCAAGGTTCTTTCTTGCAATGGAATTTAAGCTTAACTGAAGCCAAACCCTGCTCAAAAGGCAAGCCAAATACCTTTATAGGTAATAGAAATAAAGCCACTACAATAATCCGTCTAAACTCGATATTACTATAACTAAGCATACAAAATCCTCCCTATCAATAGCTCATAAATCTTAGTTCTTTATGACAAGCGCCCTTGCAGCTGTCAAGTTGAGTAATGGGCCAAATTTCCCTTGTGCGATCCAAGGATTTTTTACAGGTCTTTTTTTGATCACAAAATTTCAATCAAGCCGTGAACTCGTTTGGGGATTTGCATAACTGAGTAATTTCTTATTTTCACAAACTTTAGAGAGATTCATTCTATTCTTATGCCAATCAACAGTTGAAACTCTTGGTACAGGCTGATTTAGGCACTTGGTAAAATTCTGATCAGCATTCCAGCAGCTAGTCTACCGAAGATGTGCAAAGACAATCCTTGAGTTGACCTGACTTTACTTGCCATTTGAATG
>JBGCDR010000088.1:0-28417 GCA_045105515.1 Oligoflexales bacterium | reverse complement strand
ATTATGGAAGAGCAATCACAAAAACGGAGGAAAAGTTTCATGACAACCTAAAAATAATCGGGCAATACTTAATTTAAAAACCCTTAAAATTACAACGATAAATCCCGCCAATCAGTTATTGAAATTCCTATACATTAAATTTGGCAATGCATATATTGATAATCGTCTAAATGCTGCTTTAAAGCCTGCAATCGACTATGTTTTTACCCTCTTTCAAATAGAATCTCTTGCAATGAGACACTCTCAAGTATTCAAAAATATTCATACTTATTGTCAAATTACTTATTAAAAAATGGGAATTTTGATAGTCAATTTCTGATAGATTTTAATAGTATTGATCAACTAGAAATTCCAAAAGATAATGATCTTATTGCTACACAGATAAAATTAATCCGAAGATTATTTGACTCACACTGAAGATTTCGCAATGTAAAAATATACCTTTTTTCGATGATTATCGGAAGCCAATGTATAAAAGCTACAATTCATTCAATAATTTTTTATGCCTTTGTCGTCTTATATAAAAAATTTTATCAAACTAATTTCTAAGAGGTAATAAATAAGTAACATCATCAATAAATTCATTCAAAAACACGTCATAATTCATATCTTTCTGAGTCTGTGAGAGCCTTTCAAACAGCAGCTGTGGGTTGGTCTCCATTTTAAAAAATAACTCTTCATTGCTAATATGACGATATCGATCATCAAATGCATATTTAGATGTCCTGACCGTATACCTGTTTTTTAAACCACCGTATATATTTGCCCATTCTTTGTCTTTACTCCCTAAATGCCTATAAATATCACTATCACCAGCCCCTGTTGCTTTAAGATAATGCCCAGACCTTGTCCATAAAGTTTTAATTAAACTATTTGCACTATCTTTATCGATTCCAACATAATTGAGTAACTCCATTTGCTCGGAATAAGATATACTCCTGCTCCAAAATTTCATTCTTCTATGATCGTTAAAGTGCCCTAAATATGCGATTGCTCCAATATATTTTTCTTCAGATGTAAGCAGCTTCTTACTTAAATCCAGGCTCCTAATGAGCTGTTTCTCTTCAGGACTTGCATTCTTCAAACTATGTTCAATAAATTCTGGTAGCTTTTTTCCATTTCTGGCTGATGCAATAGAATATAGTGCACGAGAATAAGCTATTTTTTCCTGAGATGAAAATAGTTTATTGGTGAGCGGATCTTTATAAAAATTCGAGATATTTCGACTGATTGTACCATTCTCATCGGCATCCAGTTTCTCACCAATCCTACCTGCACGATTTAGAATCGCGTAATGTTGGATTTTTTCCACAAATTTCGGATCTTCATAAATTTTTCTCTGAACAAATTTTCCTATCTGCGTCTTACCCAAATGTCTTCTTATCAGCATAACAGCATCTACAGCCAAATACCCTGATCTGGCACCATGGGATAAGCCATGATTGGGCCTAGTTGAGGTATAAGTCTTACCGTCAATCACTGCGGAAACGGTACGGTTTTCTAAGGAATATTCTTTACTATAATGCTTGGAAAAGTAAAGATTGCGGTAGCTATTTAGTTCTTCAAATTTTTGATTAGAAGGAAACTCAAACTGTTTTCCTGTCCTAGCTATAGGATCTTTCCTAATTAAAACAAAGTTAAGGTCCATATTTCTGTTTATCTGAAACTGATCATAGAAGTCAGAAAATTTATCCTGATTCATATAAGTGTGTCTAATACTGTATTCAGGTCCAGGAAATTTTTTCTGTATTTCCTCGGCACTCTTGCTAGTAAGGACAGCCTCAAAATTTGAGCTTGGCTTATAGTTATCAAAAGAATTATCGATATATTTTAATTTCCCTGTATGGTTCATAAAATACACTTGGAAAAATAAATCGTATTTTTTCCTGACATTTGCTAATAGTGATTTCTCACGCAATCGGAGCTGCCTTAAATGCATAAATATATAATAAATGTCTGCCAACCTCTTTTCGATTTTTCTCTTGACTACTATTAATGGTTTAAAAACTGCCTTTCCATACCTACTAAAAGCATTTTCTTTTAGACGTAGCTTTCTTACATTTTCTGGTGCAATGCGGTAGAAATGCTCTTTGAGCTCCTGCCCATTTCTAATAAATTTCCGAGCCTCACCTGCAGTCAAGCTACTGAAATCTTCAGATTTTGGTTTTTCTATTTTTATGCTTTTGTTTTTTAAATCTTTGATCACCCAAAAATCATGGTGGGGGAACTCATGAAAACGCATTGTTACATTTGGGTCAAGGTATGTAATATCCTCGTATGAAATATTGTTTTTTCGCAATGCCATTCTAACTTTTGGATCTTTAAAATCAATGTGCCTATTACCTTTCTGGATCACGATTCTTAACAGTCCGGCAGCATCTCCAGCTTTGATTCCTACCCCAGCTCTTTTCAATGACAATTCGGCTAAATTTCCAACTCTATAAAGTAGTTCAGGCTTAATGGCATACACACCTCTACCAGCTCGTCTTCCATAATGTGTTCCAGGAGGGTACTGGTTAAAATAGAAATTATAATCAGCATGAGAAAAATTTCCTTCTTTAAGCTGTTGATCTGCAACATTCTTATCGAGAAATCTGTATAAAACTAAGTCCTTTTCTAAAGGTTTAGCCAAATCTTCAATTAGTTGTTTTTTCGCCAGCTGTTTTTCAGTCAAAAAATCATCAGGATGCTTATTTAGCCATTTTATATTATTCTTTACCCGTTCTAGAGACTTCATTCTGGTAATATTTTGACTGATTGAGGGGGCAGTGCCTTTTCTAGCTAACTCAAAATTCGGTTCGTAGTTGTCATGTTGATCGAGAAAAGAAGCTTCTCTGTCACTAAGCAGTTCAATATCATTTAGTGGGTAAATAACAGTGACTTCACCGTTATCATCAGCATATTGAGCGAGAGAAGAATTAGGGTCAAGATTCTTTACTTCAATCTTACTAAAAGCTAGATCTTGAGTTTTTGATATTTTATCATAGCCTAATTTTTCATTTACTGGCTCAAGTGCATCAAAGAAATTTGAATCCATCACTACATCAACTATATTAGAATCTAAATCGGAAGGAGGAGAAACAAACAATTTGTCCGATTTATTGGTCTTAATCACTTCATTTACAGATTTTTTGCAGCCTATTATAGCTATAAAAAAGGCAATAGAAAAATAATATAATTTAACCAAATCAAATCTCCTAATTAAAATGAAGTCTCCATATTCTCTCCTCTAGCCGTTTTATTCTCTCGATGATATTGCTTTGTTCATTGGAAGAAGCATTTAGCGAAAAATTCGCATAGGATAAACCAGCAATAATCGCAATTGCTCCAGACAATATTGTAGGTTTTGGTAGCGGTGGGTTCGATCGTATTGGGTTCTTGACTTTTTTCAATTGCGCTTTGACAGCTTGATCATTTGAAAAAACCTGGCTTACTCGCTTAGAATAGGATTTAGAAGTATAGTCTTTATCTGGAATCAGTCTGTTTCTATTCATTGCAATGTCGTAGCTCGCAGCTATACTCTGAGCTTCAGCAATCGAAGTGCCAACTTTTTCAACCAAATAATCTCTTACTTTTGGTGATGTCGGAAATTTCTTATTTTGCAAAAAGTAGTTATTCAATCTTTTATCATAAATAATATCATCGAGTTGATTCAAAGATTTTAGATCATCCAAATTTTCATCTAAAACAGACTTTACAGATCTATTCTCAAATTTGATATCATTTGAGTTTTCGGCCGGTAAATATCGAACCAAGTCTTTAAGCCAAATGTCAACTTCATTGTTGACATTTTTTGATTCAATTGCTCTTAAATCTTTGATCGTTAGATTTGAAAAGGATTTACCCAGAACTTTTTCTAAAAATCCTTTATTCCTATCAGCGAATTTATTAAGTTGGGTAATTTGAGCTTGTTTTTTTCTATTTTTAACCCGCAAGTGCTTTCGAATACCTAGATTACGATACCAACTTTTTAGTTTTGCAAAGTATTGAACACTTGAGATGAACACTATTGTTCCACCAGTAAGAATAAAAGTTTCTTTACTGTTCAGCTTATTCAAAAATTCCTTGGAAGACTCTTTTTCAGCTTGTTCCTCTTTAGGATCCTGTTCCTCAAGATCCATAGCAATTGATATTTCTATAAATTCTTCACTTTCGATATTTTCCTGTATTATGTCTGTTTTTTCATTATTTATTTCCTGGATCATTTGTGATAATTCGGGGTTATCAATTTTTTTGTCTTGCAACTCATTGGCTAGATCTTTGATGTCCTTAGCTACATCTTTGAAGGTGTCTAGTTCTTCACTATTACCTATTTCTTTCGGACTTTTTGAATCAAGAGAAATAGGTGGTATAGTGTGTAAATCCTGTAAACGATCTTTTTTAAGACAAGACCCAAGCAATACCTGTAACACTATCAATATACGTAACAATATTTCCCCTTTCTATTTATACATCAAATAATCAATTTCGGACTCAAATTTATTCAAAAGCTGACGGTCATAGCTCATATGAGCCTGTTCAATCTTAATATTTTCATAGGTAAATACAGCATCCATTTCAGATTTAAAAAATAGATCTTCACTTCTTACATGCCTATATCTATTGTCATAAAGAGAACTAATTTTAGTCTGGCTATATCTATTTTTTATCGATCCAAAATATTTTTCCCATGCAGATTGGCGTTTTCCTAAGTGAGTAAAAATATCTGCATCACCAGCTCCTGTTGCTTTCAAATAGGTTCCAGAACGGGTCCAAAGTGTATAAATTAAGCTATTAGCCTCTCGATTTCCTAAACCTACTCCCTTAAGCATTTCTCTCTGTTCAGCAAATGAAACCTTTCGACTCCAAAAATTGATTCTTCTATGATCGTTGAAATGCCCCAAGTAGCTTATCGTACCAAGAAACTTCTCTTCTTTAGTCAGAGGATTTTTTTCCAGATCCAATGAATCAATAAATTTTTTTTCATCATTCGTAATATTCTTATTACTTTTTTTTAGGAATGCATTCATTTTTTTCCCTGATCTTATCTGTAAGACAGTAAAAAAGGCCCTCGCGTACTTTTTTCTCTCTATAACGTTGGGTATTATGATTTTGGAATAAGGATCATTGAAAAAATTATAAGCATTTCGCTGAGTTGTACCACCAATATCTTTATCTGCACCTTCCCCTATTCTAGCTGCTCTATTTGAGATTGAATAATGTTCAATTTTTTTAATAAAGTTTGGGTCCATAAGGATATTTTTCTCACAAAACCTACCAAATTCCGTATGTTTTAAGTGAGTATTCGCTAGCATCACTGAATCCACGGACAAAGCTCCGCTTCTAATTCCATGAGACAGGCCGTGATTGGGCCGATGAGAAACAAGAATATCTACATCATTCTTATAGCTAACTGTCCTATTTTCCAAAGAATATGGTTTTGAATAGTGCTTGTCATAATAATGGATAATTTCATTTGCTTTAAATTTTTTTTGATTTGATGGAATGTTATTTATTTTTCCCATATTGGGATTCCTTATAATATCAACAAAAAGAATTGGATTAGATTCTGGTAGACTAATACCTTCAGTACTTTTCACATGACTTGCGAGCACATTTTTTATGTCTTGCTTTTTGATGCTATCAGTTGTTAATCTATACTTTGGAGGTGGGAATCTTTTGTTTAGTTCTTCTATACCTCCTGCAAAAAAAATAGTTTCTCTATTATTACGAAAATTTAATTCTCCATTATTCGGATCATAATAATTTATTTCTTTGTTATCCAGAGATTTTTTCAAATCAAACAGAGTTGTTTTCTTATTTAGGATAATACTGAGATTTGAATTTTCATTTAATTTAGCAAGTCGAGCATGTTGAGCATAATAAAAGAGATTGGCGAGGCGCTGATGAATTTTCGAACTGTTCAAAATAAATTTATAAATAGCTACTAGAGGTTTGATTATTAAGCTTCCAGCCGCACTAAATATATTTTTTTTCAATGTAATTTTTTGGATATTTTCTGGTGCAAATTTTTTAAAGTGAGCGGCCAATTCTCGCCCATTTTTACGAAATTTTGACACTTGCGCGGGAGTTAAATTTTCAAAATCTTTAGGATTTGGTTTTTTAATCAGTACATTTCTTCGATCGCTGATATTTTTAAGTACCCAAAAATCATGCTTCGGAAATTCATGGAATCTGATGCTAATATTTGGGTCAAGATAACTTATTTCTTCCATGGAAAAATTATTTTTTCTTAACCTTTTCAATACACGTGGATCTTTCAAATCTATGTATTTTGTCCCTTTTTTTACAATTATTTTTAAAAGACCAGTTGCTTCTCCAGGCAGCACCTTGACACCGGCTCTTTTCAGAGAGTTTTCTGCTATATTTCCAACCGAATACAATAAACCAGGCTTAACAGCGTAGACCCCTCGACCAGCACGCCTACCCAAAGCGGGACCTGGCTCAAATTGATTGAAATAATGATTGTAATCAGAATCTGAAAAACTTTGTGATTTTAACTGTTTATTAGCAATCGCTTTGTCCACAAATCGATATAATACCAAGTCTTTTTTATGTACATCAGCTAAATCTTCGAGTTGCTTTCTTCTTTCAAGTTGTCTCGGGGTGTACCAATCGCTATGATCATCATTCAACCATCTAATCCTCTTTTCTAAATCTTTTACATTCTCTAATCGAATAACAGGGTCTCTAAAGCTAGGTGCTACGCTTCCACTATGTACCCTGCGGGCTAGCTTTAAAGTTTCACCAAAAGGATGCTCATTTTGATAATATGAAGCGGAGGCATCATCAATTATTTCCAGATCATCCAGTGAATATAAAATAGTGACCTCTCCCAATTCGTCTGCGAATGCACGAAGAGGGGAAGAATCTTCAATCAAACTAGTACTTATCTTGCTATAAGCTAAATCTTTGGTATTTGATAATTTTTCAAGAGAAATTTCCGGATCTTCGCTGGTTAGCTCAAACGAATCAAAAAAGTGTGAATCCATGACAATATTAAATATATTTGCATCAAGATTTGATGTTATTAATTCTATATTTTTTTCTTGCAACCCACTGTCAGGAGTTTGAGGTATTTTTTTACAACTAGTCGGGCAAACCCACATGATCATGGCAGCCATTAAAAATTTAGTTAAATTAGTAATTGCAGATGATTTGCCTTTTATATACAAACTTAACATCCAGCTAAAAAAATAGATTACAGTGTTCAATCTTTCTTCGGATGATAACGATAGAATATTTACTAGTAAGCTAAGAGACTAGCTATCGGTTCTGGAATAAATTATCTATGTGCATAGAGACTTAACGCCATTCTCATTCAAATATCTCCGCAACTACATGAAAGCAATTCATCCAATTTGACTTGAATAAATAAAATTTTAAATCTAGGCGATAATCTTTTCACTAGTTCTTGCTTAGGAGGGTCTACCGTACGATCATAACCGAAACAGACCTTCTCCTCGCTATAATTTCTGCCGTATTTCCTAGTAAGATGCCCTTGACCCCTTCGTTAGCTATAGAACCCAAAATGGCCACCGTGGGGTGAAACATATCAATAGCCCCCATCAAAACACGAGTTGGGTCTCCTTTGAAAACATGTGTTTCCATTTCTACCAAAGCTGGATTTTTCACGGCATCTATAACCTGTTTCACCTCTTGCTCGGTCTGTTTTTTGGCAGTTTCAAGCTCACTTTCTAACTCGTCAACAGCTCCATGGGTCCGTAAATAGGATTCTCCAAAAAGTTCCCAAGCACGAACCACATGAAGCTTGCTTTTGAGAACTTCTGCCCATTCCAAAGCTTTCTTTAATAACTTAACAGCTAGATTCAATCCTCTTCCATCGCTGTGAACAGGGGGGAGACCAACTAACAATGGAGCACCTTTTTGAACCTCTGAATGCACAAGAAACACCGGAGCTGGACTGTGCCGCGCTAGTCTTAAATCTCCTTTGCTTGCAAGACCAAACTGGCCATCGCAAGGTAATGATTCTTTCACTAGGAGATCGACTTTATGTCCAGAAAGCCATTGCTCAAGCGCAGCCGGAAAACGCCCCTCTAACACCGTCGACTTAGTATTCTCTACTCCATGAACCTTTAAAAGCTCTACAAATTTATCAACAGCGAAACCAGCTGCATTTTTTAGCACCTGTTCGATGCGGTTTTTTCGATTTTTGTCCGGAAATGCTGCATAAGCTGGCAAGGTTTCGGCAAGGGTGAGAATATCCGAATGTCCAACTTCCTGCTTACCTATTGTCTTAATGAAATTTACTACATAATCATTGCTTCCGTCAGGATTTACGAAAAAACAAAAATGCTTATCTGATAGACTCATATACTATACACTCCTAGCTTTCTTAACGACAGTTAGATAATGGTACAATAATTTTACCAAGAATTGCAACTTGATTAAGCTACCAAGGCACAATGGGAACTCAATTCTTTTTGATCTGCTTAGTTTTTTGCGAA
Organism: Oligoflexales bacterium; assembly: GCA_045105515.1. Lineage (GTDB taxonomy): Bacteria > Bdellovibrionota_B > Oligoflexia > Oligoflexales > Bog-1112 > JABSRF01. The sequence goes on along the minus strand of JBGCDR010000088.1, from coordinate 19,949 downwards.
AAAAAGCATAACATCTTCATATTTTTTGAGTATAGGAATATAAAAAGCAATAGCAAAATCTAAGTTCCAGATCTGATCTTTTTAAGGATTCGGGAAACTTTTTATCTTATATTTACAGGTTTAAGACCTCTCTTTGAGCTAATTTCTTCGTAGCTCTCCTCTTGTAAAAATCTATCTACTAGAAGCAAGCGCTCATCCTTGTTAATTCCAGATAGAACTTTTTCAAGTTGATTACGAGCTTCGATACTCGATCTAGCTTGAGATTCGACTGATGATTCATCAAGCTCTACATGATCGTGACGTTTATATTTCTGGCTTATAATCTGGTTTCTAGCAATGGCAAAAGTCCAGCTGAGTGCATTCCTATTTGAATCATAACGATGTATATACTTGTGTATCCTTATAAAAGTCTCTTGCAAGACATCTTCTGCTTCACCATGGTTGCCTACACGACTCATGATAAATAAAAACAGAGTCTTGCTATTTCTCTTGAAGAAGGTATCGAAAGCCTCAAAACTTCCATTACTGTAAAGTTTTAATAATTCTTCGTTGCTTTGATCAGACTATTTCAATATGCTTCAGCACCTCCCTAAAAAAACATTTATTTCGGATAGTTTTCGAACAACAATATGTTGAGATTGTTCATTCCTAATGATAATCTAATCTTTCTTACACTTCTTCGGTTAACCTGGCAACTGCTTGAATCTATGAGAGACTTTAAAAGGTTGGTAATGACTATTTAGTACGAATAGAGTGGGTACTTAGAGTTTTATACTTCTAAGTCTAAGGGAATTGCTTATAACTGAAACCGAACTTAAACTCATAGCTGCACTTGCTAACATCGGACTTAGTAAAATTCCAAAAAATGGATATAACAAACCTGCGGCAACAGGAATTCCCACAAAGTTATAGACGAAGGCAAAAAACAGATTCTGTCTAATATTAAGCATGGTTGCATTACTCAGTTGGATTGCTTTTACAATTCCAGTAAGGTCACCTTTGACCAGGGTCACACCTGCACTTTCCATCGCAATATCAGTTCCTGTCCCCATAGCAATCCCAACATCAGCTTTAGCAAGTGCAGGGGCATCATTGATACCATCTCCAGCCATAGCGACGATATAGCCCTGATTTTGAAACTCTTCTATTTTTTCCAGTTTCTGCTCTGGAAGTACTTCTGCTACAACGGAATATATTCCCAATTTGCTACCTACAGCAATCGCAGTAGTTTTTGAATCTCCCGTTAACATGACAATTGAGAGCCCTAATTTCTTCAAACTTGAAACCGCTTCCTGAGAACTGGTTTTTATTGGATCAGCCACACCTACAATTCCAGCCAATTGATTATCAACAGCAATAAACATAGCAGTTTGGCCATTTTTCCTTAGATTTTCAGCTTGATTAGAATCATAATTTCCTTGGCAAACTTCTTTCATCAGAGCTTTGTTGCCAAGAGCAACTGCTTTGCCATCAATTAATCCTCTAACTCCTTTTCCAGTGATAGATTCGAATTGAGTAGGATCAGTAAGCTTAATTTTTCTTTCTTCAGCTGCTAAAACGATCGCTTCAGCTAAAGGGTGCTCACTGCCTTTCTCTAAACTTGCAGAAAGGCGAAGAAGTTCATGATCATTTATAGACCCGATAGAAATAATACTTGTTAGTTGAGGCCTACCTTCCGTCAAAGTTCCTGTTTTATCGACCACAATGATATTTACTTTTTGCAGCCTTTCAATAGCATCTGCGTTTTTGAATAAGACTCCAATCCCGGCACTTTTTCCCGAAGCTACCATTATCGACATGGGTGTGGCAAGGCCCAAAGCACATGGGCAAGCTATGATAAGCACAGCTACGGCATTCACTAAGGCATAGACAAATCTTGGCTCTGGTGCAAAAATAGACCAAATGATAAAGGTCAGAATAGAGGTGAGGATCACAAGCGGTACAAAATAGGACGCAACAACATCTGCAGTTTTCTGAATCGGAGCTTTACTGCGACCTGCCTCTGCTACCATTTGTACAATACGAGAAAGAAGCGTATCAGCCCCAACTTTTTCGGCTTCGACTACAAGTGTACCTTTTCCATTGATAGTAGCACCGACTACTTGGTCTCCCGTTGACTTAGCAACAGGGACTGGCTCTCCTGTCAGCATAGATTCATCAATAGTACTTGAGCCTTGAATCACCTTTCCATCTACAGGAATCTTTTCACCCGGACGGACGCGAAGATGATCTCCCATAGCGACAGTCTCCAGAGGAATATCTTCTTCTATTCCATCCTGTGAAATTTTCCTGGCAGACTTTGCAGCAAGGCCTAAAAGCTCTTTCATTGCTGTACCTGTTTGGCTTCGAGCCCTGAGTTCCAATACCTGTCCTAACAAGATCAATGTAACAATAACAGCTGCCGCTTCAAAATAAACTGCAACATGTCCATCTGCTCCTCGGAAAGAAGATGGAAATAACTCTGGTGCTAACACAGCAACAAGACTATAAAAAAATGCTACCGACACTCCTAAGCCAATAAGAGTATACATATTGAGGCTTTTCATTTTCAATGAGGAAACTGCTCTAGTATAGAAAGGATAGGCAGACCATAGACACACTGGTAGCGAAAGCAATAGCTCCAAATATACACGACCAGAAGCTGATAAAAGTGATGAGAATGGACGACCTGGTAGCATATCTCCCATTGCAATGACAAGTAACGGAACTGCAAAAACAGCAGCCCAAATAAACCTCTTTTTCATATCCTTATACTCACTGTCATCTCCATCATCCCCAAGAAGAGGTTCAAGAGCCATGCCGCACTTAGAGCAATCTCCAGGACCTATCTTCCTTATCTCAGGATGCATCGGGCATAGATAAACTGTATTTACAGGAATATTTTTAAGATCAGGTAGATTTTTCTTTTCGTGATATACACATTCGCTCATAGATTAGAAGCCTATTTCCAAAGATTTTTTTAAGCTGAATTAATAAATCAGCTGTCTGAGTTCTCACCAAATACTTGTGCTAGCAAATCAGTTTCTACCCATACCAAATTTTCTTTCCATGATCCCCGCATATAGAACCGGTAGAACCAAAAGAACCAGCAATGCAGAAAACATCCCCCCAAAAATTGGGAGAGCCATTCCCTTAGCGACCTCGGCTCCTTTTCCAGTCGATAAAAGGACAGGCAAGAGGGCTATAATTGTCGTCGTAGTCGTCATCAAACATGGACGTACACGTTTGAGACCAGCGTGAATAACATTGTCGATAATATCCTTGCGAGTCCTAGCTGGATGAGCCTTAAATCGCTCTTCCAGGTAAGAACTAAGAATCACCCCATTATCAACAGCAATCCCAAACAAGGCAATGAACCCCACCCATACAGCTGTGTTGATCTGAAGTCCCATTAGAAAAAGAAGGACCATCCCCCCACCAAAAGCTAAGGGGATGCCGGTAAAAACTAAAAGACTCAAAGACCATCGCCCAAACATCAGAAAGATGATAAATAGATTCACCAAGATCACCAAAGGGATTACCCACATAAGTGTTCTATTCGCTTCAATCTGATTTTGAAAAGAACCAACAGGCTCCATATTGTATCCTGCGGGTAGAGAGAGCTTTGCATCCTTCTGTGCATTTCGCAAAGAACTCATAACAGTCTCTACGGTCTCAATCGCCCCCACTTTTCCAGATGGAGCGAAGGAAACATGAGCAACAAGACGAGCATTCTCACTGGAGATGCCTGCTGGCCCCCAAAGAGTTTCCATTTTTGCCAAGACCTTAAGTGGTACTGTTTCTCCTTTGCCTGTTACCACTGGCAAGCTTTCAAGGCGTTCTAAATGGTCTCGATACTCTCTTTGATAGCGAAGCCTTATCGGATATCGCTCTCTGCCCTCAATTGTTTTACTGACCATAGAACCGCCAAGAGCTGTAGCAATCAGCTCGTTAGTTGTACCTACGGACATACCATACCTAGCCGCTGCAGTTCGATCTACTTCGAACTCTACATATGGTTTACCTAAGACAATATCTGGATTCACAGTCATCGCATTTACAACGTCTACGGTTTTTAAATGAGCAGCTACCTGCTCTGCAGCTTTTGCCAGACCATCCAATGAATCTCCATAAATTCTAATTGCCATTGAGGCTTTAATACCACTTTGTAGCATTACCACACGACCTTCTATGGGTTGTAGAAAAGATGCAGGAGTCACACCAGGAAGAGTGGCTCGCTTCGTTACTTCTTTCCATAAATCCTTTTCAGTAAGCCCTGCTCGCCACTTAGATTTATCCTTTAGCATTACATAGGTTTCAACCATGGCAGTTGGTGCAGGATCAAGAGCAGAGTCTGCCCGCCCAATTTTTCCAAGAACATTTTCCACCTCAGGAATTTCTTTAATTAATGCATCTTGAGTTTGCAGGATTTCATAGGCTTTGGAAAAGCTGATTCCAGGATACATAGTAGGCATATAAAAAAAGCTTCCCTCATCGAGGGCAATCCAATCATCGGTCTTGAGCTTGCTCCATGAACCAATGCCAACCCCTAAAATAACGATTGGGATAACAACAAAGAGCCATTTGTGGTTTATTGACCAGCGTAGAAGGGGCTCGTACATTCTATATATTAACCTAGTAACAATCGACTTTTCTGGAGATGTTAAATTTTCTATAGCTACCATTAGTCCCAGCAAATATCCAGCTACTACTCCAGAAATCGCTGCTAAGCCAATCCACAGCTCATCATTCCACGAGAACTTCGCAATGGCAGAGGCAAGTAAAGCCCCCATTAGTGCTGCAACAAAAGGTAATGCTCTTTTTATAATTGAGCTGATGATTCTCTCCTTGAGAAAAAACCTCGATAACAAGGGGATCACCACAAGCGAGACCATGAGAGCGGAAAGTAAAGCAAAAGTCTTAGTAAGTGCCAAAGGGGCAAATAGTTTATAATCCCGACCAGTTAAAAAGAACACCGGAAGGAAACTAATGACTGTGGTGGCTGTAGCTGTAAGGAGGGAGGGAGTAACCTCCGCAGTCGCTGCAGCAATCTCTTTGATCCTTCCTGATGGAGGTAGATCTCTATTAGCTGATAAACGACAATACACATTCTCAGCAATAACAATGCCTATGTCCACCATGTTTCCAATTGCAATAGCAATTCCAGCAAGGGACATAATATTAGCATCAAGTCCAATATGTCTCATGATAATAAAGGTCAAATATACTGATAAAGGCAAAATTGATGCTACTACTAAGCTAGTCTTCAAATGCATAAGAAACAACACAATCACTAAAATTGTAATAAGAATTTCATGAACCAAGGCATCAAAAAGAGTATTAATGGTCTCGTCAATAAGGGTTGTTCGATCGTAGATGGGCTTAATCTTAACTCCATTCAGTGATGGTTCAAGCTGAGAGATCTTTTCTTTTACCTTCTCTATAACATCACGTGGGTTTTCACCAAGCCGCATCACAACAATGCCACCAACAGCTTCTATCCCATTTAGATCAAGACCTCCACGCCTAAAGGCAGTACCGTTACGAACTTCAGCTATATCTTTTATACGTAGGGGCACACCTTCTTTTGAATTAACAACAGTATTTTCAAGGTCGAGAATAGTTTGCTCAGCTCCTTGCCCTCCTCCGAGGAAGCCCTTTCCCCGAATGATAAATTCCATATCGCTCTGTTCAATGGTTTTGGCTCCCACCTCCTTATTTGAGGCTTTAAGAGCTTTAATCACCGTTCTTAGAGAAATCTTATGAAATCGTAACTGATCTGGATCTAGGTCGACCTGATACTCGCGTTCATAGCCACCAATAGATGCAACCTCACTAACTCCATCTACTGACTGCAAGGCATATTTAACTACATAGTCTTGAACTGATCTAAGCTTTGCAGGGTTGGTAGGTTTTGAAGGCTCAAGAACATAATATAACACTTGGCCAAGGCCAGTAGCATCCGGACCAAGCATGGGTCTGGCACCTTCTGGAAGACCGCCTGCAACAGTAGGCAGCTGCTCTGACACCCTTGAGCGTGCCCAATAGTAATCAATGCTGTCGGAAAATGTAACCTGCACAAAGCTGAATCCGAATAGGCTTTTTCCGCGAACACTCTCAGCCCCTGGCACTGAAAGCAAAGCAACTGATAAAGGATAAGTGACCTGATCTTCCACATCTTTTGGTGATTGCCCTTGCCACTTTGTCAGAACAATCACCTGGTTCTGGCCAATATTTGGAATTGCGTCTACAGACGCGGTCTTTTGCGAATAAAATCCATATACAGCAAGTAAACAAACAAAAATTAGACTTAAAAATCCATTTTCAACAATTTTGGTAATGATATGTTTTAATAAGTTCATATTTAAAACTCGATTTCTATAATTTTTAGTGATTGTGTTCTTGCATTTTTGGTGCCTCTTTTCCTGTCGAAATTTGCATTAATGAGGTCTTTCCAGATAATTGCATTTGAGAATCTATTAGAAAAACTCCACTTGAGGCCACAACATCCCCAGCTTTTAGTCCGCTAAGAATCACTACTCTATTTCTTTCTACCAATGGTCCCATAACAATTTCCTTTAGGGAAAATCGATCCTTTTCTTGTTCCACAAAAACTACATGCCCTTTACCGACCGAAAGAATCGCATCTCTTGGAACCGTAACAACCTTTTCCAGGTCATTTTCATTGTCGGTATATCCAAATTCTTCAGCAGGTATAAGATCCATACCACACACTGGACACTTCCCTGGTTTATCACTCACTTCTGCAGGATGCATTGGCGATATATATTTCCCAGCTAGTTCAGCATCATAGGTCTTAGATTTCATTCCATTAGGGTCCACAGGGACTAAAATGGATGCATTAGCAAAGTCACCAGGCCTAAGCATTCCTTTGGGATTTGGAATTTCGACCCTCACCAAAACCGTACGAGTTTTTTTGTTAATCGTGGGACTTATAAATGAAATTCTTCCAGCAAATTCTTGATCAGGTATAGAAGGAATACTCGCTTTAACTTTGAGACCAAATTTCAGAAACGTAGCTTCTTCTGGAAACATATCTAACAGCAACCAGACTGTAGATAAATCCGCTACTTTATAAATAATCTGCCCTGCTTTTACATAGGTTCCCTCTACAGCATTCTTTTCGATGACTGTTCCTGAAACCGTTGAGTCCATGACCAACCTACTTTTAGCTTTACGAGTTTTTTTAAGACTCTCAATTTGTTTACTGCTCATACCAAGCTCTTTTAACCTTCTTTCTGTATTGCTTAGCAAAACCTTTTGGGTTTTTAAAGTACTAGCGATCCTTGAGTTACGCATTTTAGTCAATGTATTTCTAGCTTGAAGATATTCAATCTGAGCGGAATAAAGTGCAGGACTATAAAACTTAGCAAGATGTTCTTCTTTCTTGACCTTAACACCAGTATAGTTTGCATAAAGTTTTTCAATTCTTCCATCCACATAAGCAGCAATGGTAGATATTCTCCCCTCATCAAAGTCTATAGAACCAATGGCATGGATATTTTGATATGCTGTATTTTCCTTAACTACCTCAGTTTCGATTCCCGCTAACCTTCTTGATGCCTTTGAAATTTTTATAGATTCACTTAACCCTTGGTTAGAAGGTGATTCTGTCTCTATACCAACTAAGTCCATTCCACAAATAGGACAGCTACCGGGTTCATTTTGTTTAATATTTGGATGCATTGGGCAAGTGTATATTTGCTCATGATTATGTCCTGCATGACTATCTAAGCTAGAATCTTGAGTAGCTGATGTCATGGCATCCTCTGTATCGTCCTCTAAAAGTACTAAGTCCATTCCACAAACAGGACAAGATCCCTGTTCGTGTTGCTTAATATTTGGATGCATTGGGCAAATGTAAGTTTCTTTTTTGCTTGCTTGACTCGCAAAACCAGAAGATCCATTTCCAGTTTGAGCAAAAGGAGCAGTTAATAAAATGATAATGCAAAAAAGGGATTTCACCATTGCCTCCTATAGACTTTTTCCAATGAACCTTTCAAGAGAAGCTTTAAGAGCTGCTTGTTTGGCTTGATTTTCAACGAGCTGATCTTCAAAGCTAATGACACGTATGTAATCCGTAATGATCCTTTCAAAGGGAACACTTCCTTGGGCATAAGATTCGCGATCAGATTTTAGCGCTTGCTCCGCTTGCGGGATAATATCATTAGCAAAAATCAATGAAACCTCACTAGTTGATCGAAACTCTTCATATACACTTTTAATTTTAGTTCGAAGATCCAAATTCATCTGGTTCAAACCCATTTGTGCAGATTTTTGTTTTGAAACTGAACTTTTCTCCAATGAATCATACTTACTGCCCCATACCGGAATTGAAATGGATGCTCCTATTGCCCAGGCATCTTTTCCTGCTTCTGAGCCTGACATAGCTGAATTGCGACGGTCAATTTGAAACCAGGACACAGAAGCACCAAGCTTTGGCAATCGTTTGGAGTTCTGTTTTTCAATACTAGCTTGTGCAGCACCTAACTTCGCTTTTGCAAGCCTAATGTAGGGGTGCCCTTCAATCTCAATTTTACTTGGATCAAAGGACCCAATCTGAGTCCATTTTGGGTGAAGGGAAATCGGAAGCAAATCACCTACACCCTCTCCTCCAGTCATCGATCTTAGTTTTTCTTGGATTGCAATTTTCTTAGCTTCTAGGGTTCTTACAGACTGGGTAAGCTTGGCAATCTCTATATTAATCCGAGAGACTTCAGCTTGGTGTGCAGCGCCTAGTTTAAGACGCCCAAGAACTACCTGATTGAGATTATTAAAGTTTATAATCATTTTTCGCTTATTTACTATTTTTTTTGAAATTTCAACATATTTGTAGATGATCGATTTAACTTCAAAACTTAAATCCAAAAGTAAAATCTCTACTTGCTCTGCTTTTATTTTTGCCTTGTTTGAAGCAAGTTCCTCGTCTGCTCTTAGAACCGAAGGCCAGGGAATTACTTGGGAAACCATAACATTAGACCGTTGGGGTCCATTACGAGTCTCAATCGGAGAGCCAAAAAATTTCAATTTGACCTTGGGATCTGGAAAATAACCCGTACCTTCATAAGAGTAGTTTGAGGCGATCTGGGATTGTTTTACAGCTAAAACAGCATTACTTTGTTTCTTTACCAGCTTAAGAATCTTTAAGACATTTTCCTCGTTTAAAGAAGAGGCTATCAATGATCCTGAACTATTGATAATAATTGTCAGCATGGCAATATTTATTAAATAATACAAGCCCATCTCCACAATTAAACACAAAGCACTAAATATTTTCTATCTTTGAAGACTTCGCTAGGTTTTGATTTGTGACACAAAAAAATTTTTTAGTATTTCTCACAAACCTTCCGGACTAAAGGTATTATTCGGTAGTGAGGAATTATACTCCAGAAGAGGGAAGGTAAATGCTCGATATTAGTAATAAAACATCCGAAATCATCTATACTTACGTTCGTAGAGCGTAAAGACTAGAACCTAGACAGTTGCATTGCGTATTGGAGTCACGGTCCTTTTAGGAGGTCTATAGCCAATTTTATTTTGTAGAGCTATCTTTGCAATTCCTATGCTTTCTTGAGAGAATTATCACTTCAGAGGGCCTGTTTCGTAAAATTATTAGACACTATGATGATTCTCATTGCTGGCTCAAGTTTGTACATGAGAGGGGCACTGAAGAACGAGCTTATCAATGTCAGTGTTTGGTCTTTAAGTGCATTCGTTAGTTTCAAACCAATTGGACCAATTACAGACGAAATCTCAAATTAAACTACCGATCTAAAGTTCAAATAAATTATTGGTGCGATCGGTGAGTTGTTGAAAATTTAACGCACTACTTAGCGATAAAGGCTCTTCATTTAGCGGAATGCTTGTCGGAATAGAGATCTTAGCATTCTTTTCCTGAATCAACTCCGCCGCAATGCTAATACCGATTTCTGCAGCAGTACGACTTTTAATATTTAAACCTATTGGTGCTTTAATTTTCTGCAATTGTGATTGCGTAAATCCTGAACCTGACAAATTTGCTAGGATTTGCTTTATTTTTGCTCCACTGCCCATAACACCTAAATACCTTAATTTTTTTGTGAGCAATTGTCTTAAGCCTGCTTCATCAGTTTTGAAAGAGGTTGATACTACAAGACCATAGGAGTTATCACCTTCTAATACATATTGTCCAATGTCCTCATAAGGACCAACTATCATTCGATGACAGTATTGATTGTGCATTACCATTTCTAAATCTCCCCGATGATCAAAAATCGTAATATACGCATCTAGTGTGGAAAGTACTTTGGATAAAGCATAACCAACATGACCTCCTCCCACAATATAGACGTACATAGAAGGGTCTATATTTTCTTGGAAGATCCATTTTTTGTCTCCCCCAATTCTCAGACCTTCTTCGACTCGTCCTCGCAAAATTTTTAAACCGCTAGAATCTGCAAACAAAAAGAAAAAATTTTGATCTTGTGATTGAAAGGAGTGGACTAGATCTCTAAATACAGAGACTTCATCGGGAAAGAAAGTATAAAGGAGTATGACTTGAGAGCCTGCACAAATCATCCCTGACTGATGTGGAGAATTATTTTTCAGGTGAATTTGAGGAATATATCTTACTTCTTTGCATCCGTCTTTGAGAAGATCTTGAGCTTTTTTTACAAGTTTAAATTCCATAATACCACCACCAATGGTACCACAACTCAGCCCGTTCTGAGAGATCGCCATTTTAAAGCCTTTTCGTCCCGGTGAACCACTAGTATTTTCAGCTACCATCATCACTGCAACCCCTTGCCCCTGCTTTAGTTGCGTATGAATGAACATCCATATTTCCTGGTAATTCATGTAGCCTGTCCTTTAAATGAGTAAGCCATAAATTTCATTTATTTCTTAACTTAATATATTAAACCGAAATCTTCCGAGTATAAGCTAGTGTCAAAGCATTAGCAAAACCTGCGAATCAATTTTACATGGAAAATAAATATGGAGAAGCAAAAACATTGAATGAAATATTTTCTGCAAGAAAACTTATAATTTATTATGAGGCCTTAGAATAAGCTTCTTTCAAATCATTAAAACAACTTTCTATAATCTGTTCTCTTCTTTCGCTACTAGTTTCTAATTCTAATTTTGATTGGATACTTGCAGCTGTCTTAACAAGTTCAGTAACGAGCTGCCTTTCATCCTCAGGCAACTTTCCAGAAGCAGACTTGCTATTGAGTACATCCATTGTATAAACCTTAGTCTTTATGTTTTCTGCTCTAGGATACCGCTCTTCTATAGCAGCAAGGCAAGCTTCATTTGGTTGTAAACCGCGAGATCTTGCTTTAAAATATAATTCTACAATCGAAAAATAGAACAATCGCGTGTTTTTCCAAGAAGTCCATTTTCGAAAAGAAAAGATACTGGCAAGGATTAGGAAACCAAATCCAAAAACATATAACATGCTATTCTCCAAAGAATATTTTAATTGACACTCTTCTGATGTGGTACATAATTCTTAGCGGAAAATTTTGTGAAATTCTTTAAATGTTAGATATAGTTTTTTAAATACACAACATATTTAATTTTATAATAGTAGGTTACCGGGCGCCCAACACCCATGTTTATGAGCCTAATCTTAATAATTATGCAAGGCTTGAGTTTTCATAGGCAGCTAGTTACAGACATATTGCTGATAGAAGGGCTGCCCAAAGAAATAGTCACTAAACTTTAAAGCTCCTTGGTCCGAGCATTTATCATGTGATACCGAGTCGGTAAAAAAGATTAAAGAGTATGCAAGCTTTACGCCTAACTTATCTATTGTCTCTTTTAACAAGCTTGAGCCTGCAGGAAGCGGGTGATTATGCTTATGCCCATGGTAAATCCCAGACAAGGTTCGTCAAAAAATTGCAATCGGCAAGTCAAAATCGTTCCATAAAACAGTGTCAGTATGTAGGAAATAACAACTATTTCAGTATGATAGCACTAGAATCGAGTAAAAACAAGAGTTTGAGCCCAGTTGAGCAAACCAACTTACTACTTTTCACTAACAAAGGAAAATTCCTAAAAAAATTTCAGCTAGCTGCAAAGGAATCTAGTTTTTTTGACCGGCAAAGTAATGCCTTTGAAAAAATTCACTATACGGTATCAAAAGATCGAAGGTTACTAGCTGTCTGTAAAAACATCTCCAAGAAAAATTCCTTAGAAATTGAAATTTGGAATATGCACAAAAATCAAAGAATAAATATTTTTAGACTCGATCGGCATAGCTGTAATAGCGCACCTATATTTGATAGTTCAATTACAAAAGTAGCTTACATAAACATAAATGGGAAGCTATCTATTTGGAACATTGCCAATGGAATTAGGGTTCCGATACCGGAACCAATACGGAACTTAAACTGTCTTAGCTTATCCCAAGATTTCAATTTAGCATATTGTTACAAGCATGAAACTCTCATGAGCGCCTATATGCTGGATGATTCTAAATCTGCTCTCATCATAAACCACCCTGAAACCATGTATCCCAATAGCCTCACAGGCTATATCCTCAAATCCTTAAATAGTCTAAAGTTTAGGATTCCTAACTTTTTATATTCTCTTGGTATGGATAGGCCACAATTCTCCAGCATGCAAACAAAAATAAATGAACTAGTTTATTTTTATCGCACCCCAAATACCAGAAGATCAGGTCACAAGCAAGAATATGAAGGTATGTTGATTCGCAGCCAACTAGATAGTGGAAAATTGCTTGAAACTCACCCCTATGAAGAGCCATATGATATTCGCTTAGCCAATGTAAAATACTCTGGCAAATCACTATTACTGATAGGTGAGGATCGGACGATTGATAAAGAAAATTACAAAGCTTTTTTTGCTGTAAGTTTCACAGATGATAGAAAACATCGCTTTGGAGTCGAGTGCGCCCATGACTGGGAACTCATACCTGGAACAGATCATATCATTACATGCGGATTCTGCGAGAATAAAAATAAGATAAAAATCTGGGATGTCTTACCTAAAAAGTCTTAAGAAAATTTATGTCTGCAAGCTGTGAAGGCCTAATATTTTTTTGGGCAGTTAATAAGCTTGCACCCACACCTGGGTTCACGACCTCAAGATCCTTTATCAAAGACTTAATCTTCTGACGCATCATATTATCCTGTGAACCACATAGATTGCAGGGAATCACTGGAATCGCAAGTTGCTCGGCATAGTCGCTCAGTGCCTTTTCAGGCACATATGACAGAGGTCTAATGACTATATTTCGTTTATCATCCGACTGCAACTTTGGTGACATGCTCGCAATCCTTCCATTAAGCAACATATTCATAAGAACAGTCTCATTCAAGTCGTCGCGATGATGCCCCAATGCAATCTTGGTAAAGCCATGCGCGTGAGCATAATTGTAAAGAATACCACGTCGTAAGCGTGAACAAAGGCCACAAAATGTTTTCTTCTCTGGCACTTTGTCTGTAACAATTGAGTAGGTATCTTCCTCAATAACATGTAATTTAATTCCTTTAGATGAAAGCCAACTACCATATTTATCAACTTGGAAACCAGGTTGCTTCTGATCAAGAATGACAGATTCAAAGCTAAATGAGATCTTTGACTTTCTTTTGATATGATCTAGCATGAGAGCAAGGATCGTTGAATCTTTGCCACCAGAAACTGCGCAAAGAATGCGATCATTTTCCGCAATCATTTGATAGTCATTCAGTGCACTGGTAACTTTTTTTCGGATAATATCTGACAAATGATCCATTAACTAACTTGCAGGCTAGGTCACCGCTTGTGATAATATTAATTAAAAATCGGTGAATACTGTTCATGTTTAGCAGTTTCGAGTTCTAACGGTTCGGAAACTGCTTTTCCATCATTATAAAGATCTAAATTAAGTTCACCTTCGCTTTTTGCGACAATAATCGCGGCAAAAGTGTCACCTGTTATATTCATCGTTGTACTAACCATATCAATGATTCTATTGACAGCTGCAACCATACCAACTACTTCGAGGGGGAGTCCTACTGCACTTAGAATCATTGGAAGAACCACTAAACCCGCTGCAGGTACCCCAGCACAACCAACTGCAGCAATGGTACAAGTGAATACGATGGTAAGCATATCCGAAATTGACAACTCAATTCCATAAAGATTAGCTGTAAATACAGCGATCACCCCCATATAGGTAGACAAACCATCCATATTCACAGTTGATCCTAAAGGCAAGACAAATCCAGCGATACTTTTGCTAACGCCTAACTTATTTTCGGCAACTTTGAGATTTGCTGGGAGAGTTGCTGCACTGCTGGTAGTGCTAAATGCAACAGCTTGGGCTTCCAACATCTTCTTGAAAAACATCAATGGATTCAAACGGGCCAAGCTAAGACCGGTCCCATAAATTAAAGCCATGACCAGAAGACAGCTAAGATAAATCACTGCAACCATATGCATCAAAGCAGTGATAACTTCCATGCCCTGAGTTCCCGTTACTACAGCCATCAGAGCAAAAACTCCATAAGGAGCGAAGCTCATGACAATTCCTACGAACTTAAACAGTACAGATGAAAGAGCATTGAATAATTTCTCCACTGGTTTTGCAGCTTCACCTGAGTGGATAATCGCTACTCCGAACAATATGGCAAACACGATCACCTGTAAAATATTTCCCTCATTGAAAGCCACCATTACATTTGAAGGAACCATACCTACAATGGTATCGAGAAAACTAAAAGTCTTGGGACCTACTTCTTGGATCCCTTTTGCGCTTAGAGAACTCAAGAAAATACCTTTACCGGGTTTGAATACTACTGCAGATAGGAATAAGGCTATGGTTGTACCGCTTGCCATAGTGGTGAAGTACACTGTAAAAGTTTTCAAAGCGATCCTTCCCATTCGAGAAGGGTCTTTCATAGAAATAACACCGCAAACTAAAGAGACAAAAACTACAGGTGCGACCATCATCATAATTGCATTAATAAAGATAGTTCCGATTGGTTGCAAAAACTGTGCATCGGTCCCAAGAACCATACCTGCGACTATACCTAAGACCATTCCAATGATGATTTTTAGCCAGGCTTGGAGATTTGACCAGAATTTAAAGGGTTTCTTCAGCAGATGCAGCATTTTTGCATTATCCTTTCGGTAAGAGTTCATTGGGTAGTAAGGATTTTTTATGCTTTTCCTCTCTCAGCTAGGGCAAATTTTCTAGCCCCCTGCGTTTAGCAAGCAGTAAATTCTTGCAGTCTCTTTTAATGCTTCATGTATCAAAAAATCAGTGAAAAAAAAGTGAGCGTGCTTAGGTTTATATAATCTTTAAACTGTAATTCACTCATACTTACGCATAATTGGCGCTTTAACCACTGACTTATTTGTTTATTACAAAGCTTCGCCTATGTCAAATTTAACCAATTTTAAATAATAAAAACAGAATATTACACAAGACCGCGAAACAAAATTTGTTTGTGCTTTTTAGAAATTTCGAAAATAATGGTATTTAGAAAATCCAACTTATTCTTAAATAATAGTTCTTGTCGAATAATTGCATTATAGATAATTCATAAAATAATGCTTGCTTACGAGCGAAGAAAAAGTACCATACATTCTGTAACATAAGATTTTCTCCTTTTATCGTTAGGAGAATGCAGCTTTTGGAACTGACCAAAAGCTGCTGTTCGCAACAAGCTTCGTTGACCATCAAGAAATTTAACCATAACAGCTGCTTAGTAAGCTCGTGCTGAAAACCAAATTTTAGACTCTTAATATTTTAATTCTCAAAATTTTAGTATAATTTATTTTTTTTAGAATAAATTCATACACAATTAGCTTAAATATTTAATTTTAATTTAATCAAAAACCCAGTTCTTAAGCTCCAATCACTCTCTAAATAGGGATCAAAGAGCTTGACAAATTGCTTAATAATTCATAATGTTGCACGCCGACTTTTCCAGCGCTTGAAAAATAATTGACCTAGGTAATAAAAAAGTCGGATATTAAGGAATTGATTCTTAAAGGCAATATTATGAAAAGTAGGGAACTCCCTTCATTACAAACCACTAGCTGTGTTTTCGCTTTACTTGGATTCCTTTTAGCATACTTAGACATACCCCTTATAAACCAGTTAGCAAAGACTTTCTCTGAGCTATTTGTAAATCTACTTAAGCTAATCAGCCTCCCCTTACTATTTTTTTCTATTATAGCCTCTTTAGGAGGAATGAAAGACACCTCCCAACTAAAGACTTTAGGGATTAAAACCTTTAAATATACAATATTTACCACCTTCATTGCAGCCGCAGTTGCACTCCTCGTTTACCTTTGGGTAGATCCTGCAACTGGGTCGGACCTTAAAGCTGAGGGGGTTCCGGATTTCATTTCCATGAGTGAGATAAACGGAAGTTATTGGGACTTTCTATTCAAAAGCATCCCTAATAATATACTAGATCCATTCCTACAAAATAACGTTTTAGGGGTCTTGTTTTTGGCTGTATTTATAAGCCTAGCTCTAATTACCCTACCGCAAAACAACAAAAAGAATTTAAATCAACTCTTTGACAACCTATTTGCACTTATTCTGAGAATGGCAAGCTACCTTATGTACCTAATGCCAATAGCTGTTGCTTGTTTTATCGTGCTCTTTTTCAGGGACATAAAAAACGGACTCGATTTAAAAAGTTTCTTCCTCTATCTATGCTGCATTGTAGGCGCAAACCTGATTCAAGCTATTATTGTTCTCCCAACATTTCTTTTGTATAAACGCATCAACCCTTTGCAGTTGTTTTATCATATGACCCCAGCACTTACTCTTGCTTTTTTTAGTAAGTCATCATCTGCAACCTTACCCATGTCAATTAAATGTGCAGAAAAAGCAAAATTCAATCCAGGTCTAGCAAGCTTCTCGTTCTCCCTATGCTCTACAATCAACATGAATGCATGTGCTGGATTTATCCTGATAACCGTGCTATTCAACTCTTCCATTTATGGCGTCGAATTTAGTGCTGCTGAATATATAAGTTGGATTTTTATTGCCAGCATTGCAGCAATTGGCAACGCTGCGGTGCCCATGGGATGCTATTTTTTAGCGAGCTCATTCCTAGCATCCTCAAATATTCCGATGCAAATTATGGGGATTATTCTCCCTCTTTACACTCTTCTCGATATGCTGGAAACTGCAATCAATGTATGGTCAGATTCATGTATAGCTGCCGTAATCGATAAAGAAGCTTGCTTGTTACCTGAGCAAGATATTGCTACTTCTGAAGCCTTGCCTGCACAACATACTCTGGATCTCAGTCTTCAAAATCGATGAAGTGGTCTCTGCTTTCATGAATTATTCTAATGTTTTTGTCGGTATCTTTTTGATCTAGACTCTTTCCTTCTAAGCTGTTCTCGCTGCCTGAAAGGTCTATTTCCATAAAGAAATCTATATAGCTGGCTGCTAAAGTCTTTTGAAAGGGTTTGATTGGAATCATGATTTTTTTATCTTCACCCTTGTTTTGAGACATTATGCTATCCCTAGGAAGAACATGCTTTGGTAAACTCAACTGAATCTCAAGGTTAAGTTTTTCGAAATACATCTTCACCTTTCCAAGAATTTGATTGCAGATCTCGCCTGTTAAGTCCACCTTATCTTGCTCATTCAATGTTGTGTTAGATCCGTCACCTGGAAATATTTTTTCTTGGAGAAGCTGGATAATACTATCATTTAGGTAGATAGACATATAGCCAGTTAAGGTCTTTCCCCTAAACTCAATTCGGCTCACAAGAAATTCGGAATCTACCTGCTTGCTGATCAATGGTTTTCCAATGACAGGGTCAGATTTAAAGTAAAAACTAAAGACATCTTTAGCTGAAGCTACAAATGATTTCACAACCAGTGGATCGATATAAGGCTTTTTGATTGCAACACATATTAGTTGCATAGTTTTATCAATAAAACGTCTAAGCACGAAAGGTTTTGCTACATAAGTAAATCCCTTGCTTTTAATGACTTCTACAATTTTTGCATCGAGATCGGTGGACATAAAAATAATGATTTGCCGATCAATTAGTTTATAAGAATTCATGCGATTTAGAAGCTCTAGACCATTGCTGTTGGGAAGAGCAAGTTCAAAGATCATCACATCAAATTTAAGTCCCTCTGCACTCATTTTGTAAAGAGCTTGCTCGCCATCGCTAACAGCAAATGCTTTAGACCCAAGCTTTGCAAACGCGTCTTTAAGACTCAGTCGAATGGGTTGATCGGGATCGACAATGAGAACCCTTTTATTCTTGAGTACAGTCATTTAAGCTCTCTATATTTCGCGGAAATTGGCATTTATTTTTCATTATACATGACTTAAGAAAGAAAATCTAAAATTTACAAAAATCCAAAATTTACAAAAATTTACAAAAATTAGAAAATACTGTCTTAGGTGAAACCTTATTATTGACAAAGGCACCCTCTTTTTATCGAGACAAGTAATCTATTTTCTATATTGCCATTAATTATATATGGTGTATGACTATATGGAAGCTGCTGACTATTTACATGCAGCTCAATTCTTATTGGTTGAAAATTAATCATGCTAAATTGGGATTCGCAACAATGACGAAGTTTCTATTGTTTCTGGGTTTGATTCTTTTTTGTACAAGAGCAAAAGCTATAAGTGAATTGCGAATAACCATGCTTGGTGACAGTGCAGTAGGCAAAACTGCTTTATTAGAACAACTTAGAGGCAGAAAGTTTGACGAAAAATTAATTTTTTCAATGGGCATTGATTTTGCCACAACTAAGGCCGTTATTAACCTTGAAGATGTGAGATTTATTACCTATGATACCTGGGGAATACCCTATTATCGAGATTCCATCTCAATTACAATTAAAAACAACCTAGACGGCGCTCTCATAGTTTTTGACTTAACCGAACCAAGTTCACTGGAGAATATTGATGTTTGGATAGATATAATCCGTACTATATCTAAAAAAACGCCAATAGTCTTAATTGGAAATAAAGCTGACAACAAAAAAAGCAGGCTAGTTGATAGGAAAATAGCAGAGCGTTTCGCCAGGAGCTATGGACTAAAATACTATGAAACAAGTGCCAAGAATGGACCCGGGCTTGTTGAACCCTTAGCATACCTAGCAAAAAAACTAGATAAAAGAACCAAAAGTGTACCGAGTTTATCCCTACCTATATCCCGTGATGAAGAAATATATTTCAAAGATATCGAGGCAAATCCGATTGAAATGCTCATGTATCTCTTGGATAATAAAAACAATCCCCATAAATTTGAAACCAACCTTTCTGACTATTTTTTTCAAGACCAACTTTCTCATCAGCACTTAATTAGCAATATCATGGAGAATAAACTTGAAAATTATACTGCTTTTTGCCTAAAAAATATCAGTAAAATAAGAAAACTAGAGCATAAAATGTCTAAGATAAATCACTACCGGATTTTCTCATTCATAGTATCCCTCGGTATTAATCTTAGCTTCGAATCTAAAGAACTATTCGATCTCTTGTACGAAAATTTGCAAAAAGATGATTTAAAATATTTATCGAAAATACTTCTTCAGTGGGATGAACTTATTGGCACTGAGTTCAAGAAGAAAATTTACCTCATGGAATATTTAAAAGTTGAAAACGATTTTCAACTATTGCTATCTTCTGTACGAAAAATAAGCTATGAAATACTCAATTGTTCACGCTGGGGAGACGAATTAAATGTAGAAGAGCAAGAGCTTCTTATGACCTTAGAAAATTTAACAACCACTTCACTACAACGCATTGTTGGAAAGCTCCGCAACTCACCAGATGGAAAAGAAATAGTTCAAGATATTCTCAATCATTCACCAGGGCTGATTCAAATAAGATTTTTTCCAATTTTTCATTAAATAGGTCAGAAAAATTCTAAGCCGCAGTACCAAAAGTGACTAGATAAAAAAAATATAGGAAGAAAAAACTTAAAAAAAATGGCTCACTTTTATTAAA
>JBGCDR010000087.1:0-14405 GCA_045105515.1 Oligoflexales bacterium | reverse complement strand
AAAACTTAAGATTTTTCTCTTATTAGCTCTTAAACACATCTTAGGAAGGGGAATTTTGATGAAAATATTTTTTTCAAGCACAAATTTGTTTTGAATTCTGGACGGCAAGATTATTTTTGCATTTTCTTATTGAATTCAAGTAGGTTTGAAATACAAAATTATCAATTAAATATACTTTATCAACTGTTTCACGACTCTGAGCAGATAGGGATGGCTTATTGCTTTGATAACAATGAACTTAATAATCGATTGCTGGGTTATCACAACTATGCTCAGGATAATGTCTTTATGCGATCGTACTTATCTAAATTTTCGACTTTTGAAAATGACCTATCTTTTCCCTGAGATCCTTTGGAGTCGGAAGGCTCTCTAATTCTTCAGCTATTTTCATAAATAGTTGGCTTAATTCTGACACTTCACCATCGAAGATTTCTTTAGAATCTTTAAAAAGATCAATGGAATGACTTGCTAGTCCAACGATTCCAAACACAGACTTTACAGCCCCAATAAAAATTTTTTTACTGGTTTTGATAAGCACATTTTCTTCTTCTTTATCATCGGATTTTCCTGTTAATATGGGATTCGAATACATATCCTTCATCAGATCGGAGCCATCAATCTTTTTCTTGCAGTCCTTAAGTTTATATTTATGGTATTCCGAAACAAGCTGTGTATTGATAGTTTGCTTAATAAAGAATAATGTTGCAATAAGGTTAATATTTGCTAAGGATTCTAGCTGCAAGTCATCTAGAGCTAAACTGCCAAATTCTTTTATCGCTATGCTTGTGATGTTTGATGCCATGGAGCATAAGGAAATAATCGATATTACTTGACAGCCAGGAACCGCAAGTAGAACAATCCTGCCTGATATCAAGAGTAGAGAGCTAATAACACCTAGTGAATCCCCGGTGGTATCTTTGATATTTTGCTTAAATTTATGGGAATTAATTAAGTCAGCATCGTTATTCAACTGATTTATGAGAGACTGGTTTGCTGTGAATAAATTTTCATAAATAACAACTAATTTTTCTATCTGAGAAATTCTATCAATTTTCTCATCAAAAATTTTTCCGATGTTAAGAAAACAATCATCACAAATAATCCCACCTTCATTAGCAATTTTCGCTAAATCATTGTTATAATGCTGTTCACAAAAATTGCAGTGACATAGGTAGCAGCCTCTTATTTTGGAATTTTTTTGCTCGCCCTTATTATTTGCACAAGAATAGCACAACTCTAAGGATTGAATTCCTTTATTCTCGTATTTTTCTTGAATAGTTCTGATATGCTTTTACTGAATTTCTTTAATATAGCTGCTTTTAGAAGATGCAAGACCTGTGGTGCAAACAAGTATAAAAATAGGCACAACGATTTTAACAAACATCTTTGACTTTCTTTTAAAAAATTCAGATCATAAAAAAACCCAAATGTTTCCAGATTGTAGTGGATAAATTGAAGGGTGCAATAAAAAAATTAGTTTCTAAGATGTATGTTTAAGCTTTCTATTAGATCTCTACTTAAATTTTTTTTGGCTAGCTAGTTTCTTAAACAGTAACACCAAAAGTACAAAAAATCATACGGCAGCTTAATATGGTGATGATAATGAAGGCAACAGTTGGCTGCACTTGGAGCGGCAAGGGGACTATTAATGCCATATATAAATATGTTTGTGTGCTAGATAGATCCTGGAATTTGTATGAGCACTACTTCTAGACAGGCTGTTGCGGTTAAAATAAGTTGGCTCTCTCAACAACTATGTTGTACTCCGCACTACAGAGTGAATTGGATGTTAATCTTCCCCGACATCGATTGATGCTGTTGTCCTATTTAGCTTGGATTTGAATTGTCAGTATGTTGTCGAGCGATGTGGCGTAAATATTCGGAGCTTCTACAAGCTAACTATTAATGTTATACACTAACATTAGGGGCTTATGCTTATTGGTATTGCAGGATGCGAAAATAGTGGAACGAGACCAAGTATAGCGAAAGCTCCTTAAGAACATTTTCGATTATTCTTGAAAAAATAATTAGATCGTTCTATATATAATCTATGTATCTATATTCATTAATTTTTTACCTCTTTTATAGTATCTTGCCCGCTGGGTATATTTGATACATTTTTTCTAAAATAACAGAGGTGGTGAGGAGTAGCAATGCGTATCTTGGTAACGGGTGGGGCAGGGTTTATTGGATCTACCTTGGTAAGATATCTTGTTACGGAACGAAAATTCGATGTTTTAAATATTGATAGTCTTACTTATGCAGGCAATTTATCTTCCTTAAGTGCTGTTGAAGGTAAAAGTAATTATAGATTCTCGCAAACCGATATTAATGACTTCAATGGAATTAGTGAAATATTTGCAAAATTTCAGCCAGATTGTATCTTCAATCTTGCTGCAGAATCACATGTTGATAAATCGATTGATAGCCCCGATGCGTTTATTAACACAAATATCAATGGAACTTATAATCTTTTAAAATGTTCGCTAAGTTACTTTAACTCTTTAGATATAGATAAAAAGGCAAAATTTAGATTTATTCATGTGTCAACAGATGAGGTATATGGATCGCTAAAAGAAAATGGGAAATTTGATGAAAATAGCCCATATTGTCCAAACTCACCTTATTCAGCAAGTAAAGCGAGTTCTGACCATTTAGTTCGAGCTTGGTTTGAAACTTTTAATCTGCCAACGATTGTCACGAACTGTTCAAATAATTATGGTCCATACCAATTGCCTGAAAAACTAATACCGTTAATGATTTTGAATGCCATGAACGGCATTGAATTACCTGTATATGGTGAGGGTTTGAATATTCGCGACTGGTTGTACGTTGAAGACCATGTGGATGCTCTGTGTTTAGTTATGGAGAAAGGAAGAGTTGGAGAAAATTATAATATTGGAGCTAATAATGAGCTTAGGAATATAGACCTTGTAAATAAAATTTGTGATTTATTGGATCGGGTAGTTCCAAGAAAAAATAAAACGAGTCGCCAAGATCTGATAAAATTCGTCCGAGATCGACCAGGACATGATTATCGCTATGCTATTGACTCAAGTAAAATTGTCCAAGAACTAGGTTTTTTTCCAAAAACTACATTTGAATCTGGGCTGGAAAAAACAATTATGTGGTACCTTTCCAATAGCCAGTGGATTGATGGAGTAACTAAACAAAATTTAACAACACGACAAGGTGTTATCGAAGATTCTACCTCTTCTAAATCACTATAGTTGCTCATACCTAGATGAAAGGGTTGTCATGAAAGGTATCGTTTTAGCTGGTGGATCAGGGACTCGACTTTTTCCCTTAACTTTAGCACTAAGTAAGCAGCTCTTACCAATCTATAACAAGCCAATGATATATTATCCGATATCTGTACTAATGCTCGCAGGAATTAAAGACATCCTAATTATCAGTTCACCAGAATTCCTGCCACTTTATCAGAACTTATTGAAATCGGGAGAAGATTGGGGAGTAAAATTTTCTTACTGCGTTCAAGAAAAGCCAGAAGGAATCGCACAAGCATTTATTCTTGGTGAAGATTTTATTGCAGAGGAACCATGTTGCCTAATATTAGGTGATAATATCTTTTACTCATATGGTTTGTCAGGATCATTGCAGGATGCAGCAAAAGTTAAGCAAGGGGCTGAAATATTCACATACTCTGTTCATGACCCACAGCGTTACGGAATTGTTGAATTTGACAAAAGTGGAAATCCGATTGAATTGAGAGAAAAGCCAAGCAACCCAAGGTCGCATCATGCAATCACCGGGATTTATTTTTACGATTCTCAAGTCACTGCGATAGCAAAAAACCTATCTCCATCGGCACGGGGAGAATTGGAAATCACTGACCTTAATAGGGTTTATCTCGAAAAGGGGCAATTGAAGGTAAATCACTTTGGTCGGGGAGTAGCATGGCTTGATACGGGAACTTATAGTTCATATATAGAAGCTAGTAACTTTGTTTATGCTTTAGAGAAAAGGCAAGGTCAAATGATCTGCTGTCCAGAAGAAATTGCTTGGCGTATGGGTTATATAGATACTACACGCCTCCAAAAACTCTCTGAACGATTTGCCAAAAATGAATATGGGCAGTACTTGTATAAGCTCACGCTTGATGATAATTCTTATGTCTAAAGAAATTTCTCTGGGGAATAGGTAGCACAATGGATGAAATATCTGTATTTGGAGCAACAGGATTTGTAGGTGGCGAATATTGTGCCCAAACTAATCTCAAGCCAATAAAAATCGCTCGAGAGTCAAGAATGCCTTTGAGTGATGATTCAGTCTACTTTATTAGCACAACTCATAACTATCATGTTTTTGATGATGTTCACAAAGATATAGATACGAACCTTACCATTCTTGTGGATGTTTTAGAAAACCTAAAAGATAGAAAAGGTGTGTTCAACTTTATTTCTTCTTGGTTTGTCTATGGTCAAGGCAATCTCCCTGCAAAGGAAGATGCTTTTTGTCAGCCAAAAGGATTTTATTCTATAACTAAATATGCTGCTGAAAATTTAATAGAATCTTACTGCAACACTTTTAATATTAAATATAGGATTTTAAGACTATGCAATGTTTATGGGAAAAGTGACTCAGGAGTTTCAAAGAAAAAGAATGCTTTGCAGTTTTTGATCGATAAATTACGATGCGAAGAAGAAATAGGCCTCTATGAAGGAGGAGATTTTTATCGGGACTACATGCATGTTGAAGATATTGCTCGGGCCGTTGACCTGGTTATTAAAAAAGGTGAAATAAATCAAATATATAACATTGGAACAGGAGAAAAAATCTTGTTTTCTGATGTGATCAATATGGCAAGGAATATTATTGGTTCTAGTTCAAAAGTCAATTCTATACCTACCCCGGATTTTCATAAATTAGTCCAGATAAAAAATTTTTATATGGATACAAGTAAACTAAAAAATTTAGGATTTGAGCCAAAATTCACGCTTGAAGAGGGGATAAAAACTCTATGTCATTAAAAGAGAAAATTGCCAACTTTATCGATGAAATAAAAAATGATGATGGTTACCTGCCTTATTTATATAATGATAGGGGTGGGGAATTTGATCGTTCTAAGGATTGGGTGTATTATTCTGGACCAGTATGGTCTGATGACGAGCCGATTGCTGCAATACAAACTTTCTTAACCGGAAAATGGTTGGTTTCAGGCAGAACAGTATCCAGATTTGAGCATGAGTTTTCAAAAAAAAATCATATTGGTCACTCGCTTATGGTTAATTCTGGAAGCTCAGCAAATCTGGTGATGATTGCTGCACTAAAAAAACATTTCTCATGGCAGGACAATGATGAAATCATTGTATCACCAGTTGGTTTTCCAACAACTATAGCTCCATTAATACAAAATAACCTTGTTCCTAGATTTATAGACATCGAGATGAAATCTCTGAATTTCGATTTAGATTTACTTGAGAAGGAGATAAATCAACGGACAAAAGGAATTTTTATCTCACCTGTCCTGGGTAATCCGCCAGATATGGATTGTCTAAAGAGTATTGCTGAAAAACACAAGATCAAGTTGATTCTTGATGGTTGCGATAGTCTCGGAACAAAATGGGAGGGTGAAAACCTTTCAGATTTTTCGGTGGCAAGCTCATGCTCGTTTTACCCAGCCCACCATATTACAACTGGTGAAGGGGGAATGGTATCTTCAAACGACGAGTCGCTAATAACCTTGGCAAGGAGCCTAGCTTGGTGGGGACGTGATTGCTATTGTGTTGGGACTGCAAACCTTAACCCAAAGGGAACTTGTGGAAAAAGGTTTTGCAAATGGCTAAAAACACATGATGATATTATCGATCACAAATACTATTTCACAAACGTAGGATATAATTTAAAACCTTTAGATATGCAGGGAGCAATTGGTTTAGAGCAGCTCAAAAAAATCGATGAAATTCATGCTCTAAGGCGAAAAAATAAAGACCGAATTGGAAATATGCTTTTAAGCTCCCTAGGTGAAATGGTAACTATACCAGGTGAACTTGAAAAAGCCGAAACCAGTTGGTTTGGAGTTCCAATTATATGTAATAACAGAACAACTAAGCAAGCTTTAGTCAAACATTTTGAAGAGAACCGAATCCAGACTCGTAACTATTTTTCAGGAAATATTCTCCAGCACGATGGATATTCGGATTTAGATGATTACAAAAAATATCCGCTTTCAAATCAAGTATTGGAGCGTGTTTTCTTTATTGGATGCCATCCTTGTTACACCGAAGGAACTTTTGGATATATTGAAGAAGTTGTAAAGAATTTCGAATTAAAATGAAAATTATGGTTTAGAAATCGATTTGATTTTTGCTAAACAAAGAACTGGTACCCCTGCCCCTGTAATTTATTAAAAACAACTACGCTATCATTAGTCGTAGGCTATCTAAACCATTAAGAATCTTGCAAAAAATTCCGATATCAGCAATTTTCATAATAGTACTTTTTAAGTGGACTTGTTTTTGATAATTACGCCGGAAGCGTGCCTCATCAAATAATACTTCTGCTGTCTTGGAATGGGCAGTAAATATTTTGGCTAATTCGTCTTCTCCTTTTTTCATTACAGTATTAGTCAGGGAGCCTGGGTGTAAACGATATCCAGCAAGGACTCCTCCAGTTACTCCTAGTTTTTTATTTGAAATAAGTCTAAACCAATATTCCAGGTCTGTACCATACCTATATGCATCATCAAACAGACCACAGCGTTCGATATCTTCTCTACGAAACAAGGTGATTGAGGGTTCTCCTAATAGGTTCCTTGATAAACGGATCGATTCTTTTAGCACCTGTTGAAAAGAAAATACTTTGGATTTCCCAGTAGGTTTTGCCGAAAGCGGCGTACGGGTCAATAAAATTCGACCTTGAGCGTTTATTACATGGCTTGGACTTGTCACCAATGATATTTCTTTGTTTTGATCGAGTATTGAAGCCTGCTTTTCTAAGCAATCTGAATAAATAATGTCGTCTGAACAAAGAACCTTTACGTATTTTCCAGAAGCGAGTTGAATTGCTTTATTCCAATTTTTAGCCATACCAAGGTTCTCTTCGTTTTCAAAAACCTTGATTCTTTTGTCTCTATTTGCATATTCATAAACCATAGACAATGATTGATCAGATGACTTATCGTCAACATATATCAACTCAAAATCTTTTTCAGTTTGTTGTAGTGTTGAAACAATAGTATTTTTGATGTGGGGTAGCCCATTGTAACCAGGTATAACTACCGATATCTTAGCCATTACATTCCCTTGTTCTTTTTGATTGCCTACAAAAACGGCTAAGCAATTTTTATAAGCTTCTTACCAACACTCTATTGCATGATTCACATTGAAATAGGTGCATTCGGCTAATGACTCACAAAATAACAGTAGCTTCGCCGTTTTTCATTATTAGCAACCCCAGCCATAAATGAAAACTAACATTTGTCATATTAAAGCATAATTAAGAGGAGAGAAATAGCTTTAGAATGTCAAAACATGCAAATATTCGCTAATGGGTATGGGCAATAAGGATCTGAGAAATCATAGTACCGCCACCAAAGCGAAGAACATTTCAAGATCAATTGGTAAATGAAGAAAAATTCGAACAGTTTAAAGGAAATTTTTGAAATCTATGCTGCCTTTTGCAATTCCTAGCATTATTAAATGCTCAGCTATCTTTTTACAGAGGATGAATAGCAAACAGATGCATTAAATCCGTTAATTGCTTCAAAAGCACCTTGTAAGGCTCTTATATTTTTTGAGATTTGAAAAAAATTTATTTTTATTATTAGATTAATACATTTTCCTCAATTAATAAGTCCCTCCACTCTTACGATGTACATCTAAGAAGAGGTCTCACCACATTTCAATAGGTTAAAAATATAATGAATATTACCAAAATCGTATTGTATGCTATTTTAATAGTGTTTGTTCTCAATTGTTCTAAAAATAAAAGATCTAGAGTAAGATCAAACGGCGACTTTGCTAATAAAACTGAACAAAAAGGTGATGACACTTCTCCTTCCACAAGTGATAGTAGCACTACTTCCACAAGTGACGGAAGTGATGGTTCTTCAAACGATGGTAGCAATGGGTCTAAAGGTAGTAATGGTGATGATAAGGAAAGTTCGAATGATGGTTTATCAGAAGGGGATACTCCTAAAGATAATCCTGGTCAAGTAACTAGTAGCGTTGTTGACTCGATTCCAAAAACTGAGCCAAATTTTAGCAAAAAAAACAATTTGCTCGTACCTTCAGCGCTATGGGCGCCAAACACGTTCCCTAAACCAGCTAACCGATGGTGGGACAACATGGTTATTGATCGTTATGGACCAGATTATGGTGTAGAGAGTCCAATAGGTGCTCATCCCTATATTGTTAAGGGCACAGGTTTTGGGCTTGAAATCTGCTATCCAAGAATGGATGTGCAAGACTCCTATATTGATGCACCATTCGCCAACAACATCAGCCTTGGAAGTGCTTTTGGTGATTTTGCGAGTAGGCAGATGGATTCTGCTGATGATTTTACTTTCAAGTTAACATGGAAAGCATCAAATAATTCAATGATGAGTATTCCTATCACAAGGGGGTCTCCATACATAACTGCAGAATATGTTGGGGCTATCACACCTCAACTAAAATCGGCAGCTGCATTTTTAACAATTAATGAATCTACAAACTCAACACAGCAAACAAAATTTAAAATTGTTTTAAATAATGGACAAACTTGGATCCTCTATAGTTCCTCTCCCATTACCCTTGAAAAAATTGATGATAATACGATTAGATCACAGGCTGATTTTACAGGTACTATCCAAATAGCTTTAGCTACTGATAGCGAATTGGAAGCCAAGCTAGACCAATATAAACTGACTTATGTAACAAGTGGGGCAGCTTCTTACAGCGTCAGTGAAAATCAAGCGACAATCAATTTTAATTTTGAAACAAACAATGATAAGGATCCTCTACTTATGGGCTTACCCCATCATAAGGATAGTGGATTAAAACCAGCTTTTGATTTAAATAATCCTTATATTACTTTGAAAGGAAAGATGTTTCCTGTAGTGAGTAAGGTGTGGACCTTAACCGAGAACCTTCCTAATACGACTTTTTTTTCTAGTAGGGGGGTAGATACTGATAAAGTTGCGCAGATTGTCGCAGCGCTGCAGTCAGATAAAAATCTTAGACCTACCTATGATCCTGACAATCCCTACTATTATGGAAAACAAATGGCAAGGATGGGACGCCTTGCCTTAATTGCTGAGCAACTTGGTGAAGATGCTATAAAAGATGAAATTATTACAAACCTAAAAGCAGATCTTGAGCCATGGATTAATCGGACTAATAATAACCCATTGATGTATGATCCAATATGGGGTTCCATCTCTACTCGTGCTAGTCTTGATGAGCCTGGCAGGGATTTTGGAATCGGTGAACATAACGATGTCCATTTTCATTTTGGTTACTTTGTGGACACTTTTGGGGTTATTGCCCGTACCGATAAGGGTTGGGTAAATGAACATAAAGATTGGATAAATTCTTTGATCAGAGCTTATGTCAATCCACATTTAGATGATCCATATTTTCCTCATGTTCGGCATAAAGATTGGTATATGGGTCATAGCTGGGCTTCGGGGATTGTTTCTTTTTCTTCAGGAAATAATATGGAGTCCACATCTGAATCTGTAAATTCTTACTATGCATTGATGTTACTTGGTGACGCTTTGGGTGATTCGAAACTTTATGAGTTTGGACAGGTAATGACAGCAACAGAAATTCGATCTGCGCAAAAGTACTGGCAAATTAAGGATACAAGTGAGGTGTATCCTGCACCATTCAAGAATAATAAAGCAGTTGGAATTTTATGGGATACTAAAGTTGAACATTCGACATGGTTTGGAACTAACGTAGAGTGGATTCATGGGATTCAAATGCTTCCCTATACACCTATTACTGAAGCATTGCTCCCTAAGGAGTGGATAATAGAGGAGTACCCTCTATTATCATCAAGTCTCACCCGGGCAAATCCTGTTATTGAAGAACGATGGAAAGGCTACGTATATATGACACACGCAATTATTGACAAAAATGCCGCATGGACAGAGGTTCAGAGCTTAAATGAATTTGATAATGGAAACTCAAGAACCAATGCTTATTATTGGGTTGCAACTAGGCCAGGGCCAGAGAAAACGATAGGAGCGGGAATGAAGTAAGGGATGATTATTATTTCCAAAATACTGTGAAGATAATTTTTTATCTCAAATTCAACGATGAGAGTCTTTGGCTTATTTTTTTAAACACTCGGTCAAATTCCCTTGGAACATCTGTTATTTTCAGGGAAGTATTTTGAGGAGCTAACGAGCCGCTCGCAGAAAGGCCAGCCGAATTTGTAATTTCATAGGTTGGAGCTGTATCTATTGAACTATAGTTAAGTGTTCCAGTCCAGTCATTTATCATTGCTTCAATCGATCCTGATTGGTACCAAAGAGATGTTTTGTTAGTTGATTCAACAAGACTTGATGGGGTGAGTCTTGTGTAGCTATTTTCATAAGTTGGATCACCGGTACCAAACTGCATTTCTTGCTCACTCACTTCAACAAAAATGCAATCATCTGAAGTGACCCATGACGACTCAGACTCACTCAATATACATGCCTCAAAGTTTTTAGTGCCTTTGAAATTTTTACTCACTGTTTTGATGTTAACATTTATTGATTCGTCCTCGGTGGATTGAGCTGACATATCAAATGAAAGAAACATATTAAAAAGGTATTCTTGTGAAGTGCATTCAGAAGTCTCATCTTCTAGTTCTTTTTCTATCTCAGAAAATTTTCTTCCTTCGTATTTAGTAAAATCGACTCCTGCACACTTAATATTATAAAAATTTTTAAATTCAAATTCTATGGTAGAGACTTTGAGGTTGAGTTGGCTCATGGTATCGGTAAATGCATTTTTGAGACATTCGTCATTATTGGATCCAAAACCAATAGTCAATGTGTCACCTTTAATTGTTAATCCAGCCTTCTCGATTAAATCTGTCAAACACTTACTAGTTTCGTCTTCTTCGTCTTCCCCGTCCTCCTCAGGTGAATTTGCATAAATATCGTCTAAACCTGCCAGATTTGCGAGTGCTTCAGATTGGGATAATGAATTAAGATTTAATGGTTTACTAATATCTGTCGACGTGAAAAAATTATTGCTAATATTTGCATAACTACTATCCCCATCCTCTGATTCTTCATTGCAGGAAATTAGAAAGCCAAATAACCATAGGAATACTAAACTTTTTAAAAAACTATTCAATTTCGTCACTCCTCTTTATAAATCAAAAATATAAACTTTTTTTTATAATTTTTTTGTTACATTAATATTCAATCTGATTGATTAAAATTGTGGTATTGGTAATATTGTAAATTAGTTAGCAGATTTATCAAATTCCTACTTACCGCCCGCTATTTTAGAGACTTCTTTCAAAATCTCAAACTCGGACCGCGGTTTTTACCCCTAAGTATAAAACGAAGATCAAAAAATTATCTCATATATATTTATCATACTTATTGATTATTAAGCTTGAGCCAGATCAAAGTATAGCGGTTTTGATCCGGGCTGCCTGTCTCATTTTCATAAATAATTGGATAGACATCTTTTGTCTTAGATTAATAAAAATCCATTATAAAAAATAGTCCATGAAAATATATATCAATAAAGACTGTGATGAACCATTATAATGAATTCCGAAAAAAAGTTATGAATTGAATATTCGTATTTGTTTATGCTACAAAAAATAGCATAAAATATAGAATATTTTCCATGATTTAAAAAAATATATTGGTGAAAGTATGAATATTAAATACTTTTTTCACACTTCATAACGACGTATTTTTTCTCTTAATAAAAAGTTCTTGTTAAAAACTAATCCATTTGTTTTAAGGGGATTCTCTATATGGTTGGTTTTAAAAAGGAGTTTCAGTGAGAACTAAAACGATACTAGGAAAAATAGTTTTGTTGGTGTATCTATTTTCCTTTTTCAGCAGGTACGAAATTTTATTAGCAACGGAAAACCATAGAAAAAATCAGGTAGGACAAAGTTCGATTAAAAAAATACTAAAATTAACACTCCCATATTTAATTTTTAGTAACAGCGTTTTCGGTCAAAAAATTACCAGCCACGATAATCAAAGAAGATTTTTAAGAATTCGTAATGACACCCAAGCATTGTTAAATCGCAAACTTGTAGATGAATTTACGCTGCAAAAAACAACTACTAGTGCAGCCGAAGAACATAGTGGAATTATGTACCTCGGTAGTTCTGATTTGGAGCTCACTTATGATAAAAAATTTGAATTTGAACAAAAGGTTGGAGTTTACTTTAATAGTTTAGAAGTTCCTCCAGGAGCAAAAATAACTGAAGCATTTTTGCAGTTCAAGGCAGACGAATCCAGCAGTGGTTCTTTAGATCTTGAAATATATGGTGAGGATGTAGATCAACCAAGGACTTATTCAGGGACAAGAAATGATATATCTAGAAGGCGAAAAACAAGCAATAAAATATCGTGGTCACCTAGGTCTTGGAATACTGTTGGTGAAGAAGGCTCAGCTCAAAAAAGTGCTAATATCAAAAATATTATCCAAGAGATAATCGATCGTCCAGGTTGGAATAAAGGAAATGCACTTTCTTTGATTATTCAAAGATCTCAAAAAGATCAATCACTTAATACTAGGGTTGCAGAGAAAGATCCAGACTTGACTATTACTTATACTCTTGAAGATAGTGATTCACCATCATCTGAAGAAGATGATTACTACCATTCTCATACAGGTTCAGGGAAAGTTAGCAAAACTAATGGATACTTCTTTTTGCAAGGCGAAAAAATCTCTTACACTAGTAAGGGTGATCTTACCAAAGGAGGTCGAGTATCTACCTCGGCTAGAACAGGTGATTATGAAATAGTTTCTTTTGGAGCAAGTCATGGGGCTGGTAACCAATTCAAGGATCAGTATTTCGACAAAAATAAGATGTTAAATCAGAAGTTCCTGCCAATAGATGTTCGAGGTGAAAAAGACAAGAAAGTCGAAATGTGGATTAGAAAAAATAGTGGGCAAGCATCAGTCGATATTCCGAAGGATGCTAGAGCATATACTTTTTTAGTTTTTGAAACCAGTGGCTTAAGTTTGGATCTCCACCTCCTTGAGGTTGAAAATGTAAGAAGTTCTGGGAAATTTTATCAAGTTCCTCAGGTGAGAAATGATGGTTTAAAGATCCTTAGCTATTTTAGTGATGATTCAGTAGAGCTCACCAACATTGGTGAAGGAGCTTTAGCTTTTCAAGAGTGGGGATTTGGTGACGGAGACAGTTTTGCTGTTAGTATATATCGTCCAGAGGCAGTACAACCTGAGCAGATCAGCATTGAAAATTATGATCCCAGGGGTAGGCAGTATGTAGGAATTAATGCTGTTTTTTCCCCAAAAAAAAAGATAACAATGAACTAATGAGGCCTGCAGCTGACGCTGCAGAAGAAAAAGATGGAAGTTTAAATCTATTGAGTTCGGATCTTGAGCTTGTTTTTGACAGAGAGGAGCAGATCGTAGCAGTCAATTTTCAAAATATCAATATTCCGAAATCATCCATTATTAAAGATTCTTACATCCAGTTTCAAGCTGATGAAACTAGCTCTGGGAGCTTGCAACTACAAATATTTGCTGATAACATTGCCGACTCTAAAATTTTTTCAAACCAGCGAAAGATATCGGACAGGCCTTTAACATCTGCATCAGTAATTTGGAGACCTGAGGCATGGAATTCTATCGGAGAGGCGGGGCCCAAACAAAGAACATCGGATATAAGTGTGATTCTCCAAGAGCTTGTAGAGCGGTCAGACTGGGAGGCTGGTAACGCTATCTCTTTTATTATCAAGCGAGCTCCAGAAGATAGTTCTGACAATAAAAGAGTTGCCGAAACAGTAAGCAATCCTAAGCTTTATGTAAGTTTTTCTCCTTCAGAAAATGATTCAGATTCATCAGACGATGTAGTTATTTTAGCTTTTGGAGATTCAGGTACAGGTAGAACGGGACAGATGAATGTAGCAAATTCAATGAAAGATGTATGTTCTTTCGAAGACTGTGACTTTGGAATCACTTTGGGTGACAACATCTATGAAAACGGAGTTGTGGATGTCAATGATTCTCAGTTTGAATCCAAATTTGAAGTTCCCTACGGACCGTTAGAGATTCCATTCTATATTACTTACGGAAATCATGATGAGCAAGGCAATAGAGTTGTCTAATTTTTTAACCAGCTAATATTATTATTTTATATGATTATTATGTAAATATTGATAAGCTGATCCCAAACGTAATTCTGGGAGGGCTTGATATGTTTATTTTCATGTTACCGGAAAGACAAGTGAA
>JBGCDR010000086.1:0-6466 GCA_045105515.1 Oligoflexales bacterium | reverse complement strand
AACTTAAGATTTTTCTCTTATTAGCTCTTAAACACATCTTAGGAAGGGGAATTTTGATGAAAATATTTTTTTCAAGCACAAATTTGTTTTGAATTCTGGACGGCAAGATTATTTTTGCATTTTCTTATTGAATTCAAGGAACATGAAAAATTTAAAAATTTAAAAGTCAGCTTATTATTTAATGAAGATGAAGCAGTATTTATTCCAACAGCATATGCCCTTGGTGCAATGATGTGTTTAGAAAAGCCCTTGACTAAAGCAATTATGCAGCAATCCTTTAAAGAAGCTATTCAAAGTGTCAATCAATATAGTGGATATTTTTTGCCATATGCCCTAAAGGCATTACGAGATTTTTTCAAAAAACAGCAAACTTATGAACAACTCATTCGTCTTGAGCAGTCTGTTATTGAAATTTTTAATCAAGATGCGCATCTTTTAATAGCGTATGCTGAAGCTCAATTCCTCACGGGCAATACTGATGAAGCTTTAATTAGCCTGAACCAAGCTGGTATGATTGATCCAGAAATTAAGCCGAGATGTCGTGATTTGTCTGCAAAATATGTGGTGGATAGCGATGATGGAGAAAACCTCCCCTCAATAAAATCTGCTGTAATAATCGATAGTGATGTGGTTGTTTGTAATTTCATTGAATCTATTCTTACAAAACTTAAAGCAGAAAAAATAGAAGTGTTTCATGATGGCGAAACTGCGTTTGAATGGATAAAAAACAATGAAGAACCTACTATAATTATTATGGAATGGAAACTACCAAAGGTTACTGGGCCATTTCTAATACAAAGAATCAATCATCTAAATTTTCAGAAAACCAATATTTTAATCAGCAGTTCACTAATAAAAAAAGAAGATAATATATTACTTAGGGAAATAGGTGCAACTTATTCAATTCAAAAACCATTAAGTGAAAAAAAACTCACTGCTGCAATCGTTATGATTCTCCAACAAGAACGCAATCCTTTTGCTAGCCAACAATTAGAACAAAAAATTAGAAAACTATTAGCTGCCGGCAGTCTCCATGAAGCTAAAGTCATCAGTAAAACTTTTCTTCATGATAAAAAAATATCAGATTCTGAAAAGTACGCCATGAATGCAGAGATAGCTTATTTTAAAGGGGAGTATGAAAACTGCAAAAAGCTGATTATGAAGGGTATAGGTGCTGGTGGGCAGAATATTAGCATGATCAATTTACTAGGTAAGTGCTTGATGCAACTTCAAGATTTTTCAGGGGCAGCAAAATGTTTTAAAAAAGCACAGCAAATTTCTCCTCTCAATATCGAGCGTCTATGTGACTTAGCAAGTATAAACTCAGAAATGGGACAGCATGAAGAGTCCGAAGAATACCTCCAAAAAGTCGAAAAATTGGACAAGAATGGGGATATCGTTAACGAAACCAAAGTTAAAGTTGCTTTTAACTCAGGAAAAATAAATGAGGCTCAAAAGCTATTCGGTGAATTATCTAACGTCGATAATGTGATTGCATACCTTAACAATCAGGCCGTAGATTTTAGCCGGAATGATGATTTCCAAAACAGTATAAAAATATATATTAAAGCCCTCAAATCAATTCCTAAAGACAATAAAGAATATCAATCCATTGTGAATTATAATCTTGCTTTAACGTTTGCCAAAACAGGCGACCTAGAAAAAGCCCTCAGGGCATCAGGCGCTGCTGCCAAAACTAAAGAATCTAGGGTCTACCCTAAAGCAGTCTCTCTCAAAGACCGGATTATCGATGCGAGGGTAAAAGGAAAAAAGTTAGAACTTAAACTGAGTAGCATTGAGATAAAAAATGGAGACGATCTTGATGTAGAGTACGATTTTGAAGCAAAAGGGTATGAGTTCGAGCCAGGAGAGCTTTGTCTCTACGGAATCTTCCAAGCTCCAGCAGAGGTTCCTCGAAAATTAGAAATGCTTTTGAATAAACCTATGCCCAAACTGTAAAAAACAGCAATTATTTTTGTCAATTGGCTATAATTATCAAATATTAAACAATAACTATAGCTTTTTCCCTGAAAAGACCTAAATTTGGTGTTCACTACAGGTTTAAAGATCTGATATTATTATATATACAGATTCAACGATAAATAGCTCTATAGTTTATGATCATAGGTATAACTCCAATGATCTAATCTTTCGATACTCATACGAACAACTTTGGTCAAATCATAAAGTACAATTGGCTTGAATAAAATTGCTGAAGCTCCTTCGCGAAAACAAGCAGAAAAAACAGACTTCTTACCATGTCCAGTAAAGAAAATAACCTGAGTTGATTGCCCTATTCGCCAGGCCTTTTTGGCAATATCATAACCACTGTATTTAGGCATAGTCAGGTCGGTCAATACGATGTCAAATTTCTCTTTCTCAATCATTTCAATTGCTTCTTGAGATGATGCCGTAGAAAAAAGGTTTAGTTCACTTCGAAACTGATGAGTAAGCTCTGAGTGAATCAATTCACACATTTCTGGCATATCATCGACAATGAGTACAGAATAGGGTTTAGAAATCATAGCTCAAACCTGCCGTTAGTAGTTGGTAATGAAATTACCGTTGATTCATTCAAGCTAAATAGCTGATAAGAATCTTGCATTTATTTTTGGTTGTTTTATCTAACTTTTCAGTTAAAGATGATTTCGGAGTTATTTTAAATATGTTTAAGAATATTGTATTACCTTATAATATCAGCTTGATGCATAGATATTTAAATAGACTCTCATATAGCTGAGAAGAACGTTTACTAGGCCTACCCTTTTAAAAATGAGACACGGAAAATTCTGTCGAAGAAGACTAAGAAAGAAGTTTCCTGACAGCGTCAATGGACTCTTCTTGTGGATGGCTTAAGATTAGGTGACCCATCTTGCGCCCTTTTCTAGGACTCTTATGATAGCTATAATAGTGTAATCCTTCGACCTTAAGACAATCAGCTGCACTTGGCATCGTACCTATACAGTTGAATAATCTCACTGGCTTTGATAATTTGCAACTTCCTAATGGAAGGCCCGCAACTGCTCGCATGTGGTTTTCAAATTGGCTTGTTTCACTACCTGTTAGGGTCCAGTGAAAAGAATTATGCACTCTTGGTGCTAGCTCATTGATGAGCAGTTTGTCCCTGTGTAGAAAAAATTCGATGCTTAGAACTCCGACATAGTCGAATTTTTCCATGAAGGACCTAACAATAGATTCTGCATTTTTCTGAAATTTTTCTCTATTAGAATCCTCATCTTGCTCACAAATGTAAGGGCAAGACTCTCTCAAAATTCCTTCAGAATGCCAGTTTTGGGAAAGTGGATAATAGCAAATTTCACCGTTATGGCCTCTTGACGCTGCAATTGATAGCTCCTTATCAAAGTCAATCTTTTCTTCAGCGATAAAAACTCCCGGTTTCATTTTCAACTTCATAAAGTCATCAGCAGACCTAATCCAAACTTGCCCCTTACCATCGTAGCCAAACCTCCGAGTCTTTACTAAAAAGGGGAAACCTAATTTTTTAGCTACTTGTTCAAGGTCAGAACTACTGTCTATTGGTAAAAATCCTGCAGTTTCGAAACCAAGATCATTGCAAAGCTGCTTTTCTGCTAAGCGATCTTGTGACTTTTGTAGTAATTTTGGTGAAGGGTGCACCTTCCCGTCTAACTGAAGCAGAGCTTGATGGTCAATATTCTCAAATTCATAGGTAAGGATTTCTGAAGACTGAGCAAGTTTCTCTAGGGCGAGAGTATCATCAAACTTTCCAAAGATCCCATTTGCAAGCAAGCCCGAAGGAGAAGCTTCATTGGGGTCTAAAAAATAAGTTTGCATACCCAGATACAGGCCTGATTGTGCAAGCATGAAGCCCAATTGTCCACCACCTATAATACCTATTTTTTCTGCTGTTCTCATCAGTTACCTTCTCCTGGAATTGGGTTGTCTAGGACCTTTTGGCTTTGGTTTTGCCGCCAATTAATAAGACGATTCGCATAGCTTTCATTACTAAGGCCTAAGATGGATATGGCAAGTAGAGCTGCATTACTTGCTCCACTTGTTCCGATAGCTAAGCTAGCTACAGGAATCCCTCTTGGCATCTGAACGATGGACAGAAGCGAGTCAATACCGTTCAGGGCATTACTTTTAACTGGGACTCCTAAGACAGGCAACCAAGTATGTGCTGCTAGCATACCAGGTAAGTGCGCAGCCCCACCAGCACCAGCAATGATTAGTTTAAGTCCTCGGCCTGCCGCCTCTTTAGCATAGGTTGAAAGTAAGTCTGGGGTTCGATGGGCTGAAACTACCCGCTTTTCAAAAGGAACTTCCAACTCTGCTAAAATTTCTGCAGTATACTTCATGGTAGGCCAATCGGATTGTGACCCCATGACGATTCCTAATAATGGCTTGTTATTTAAACTCATATGAAGTTTCCTCTGAGTTGGAGTAAAAATAAGATGCTGCGAGTAGAAATCTAATCAAAAAAGTATTGATGTCTAGCTTTTTCAGTCAAAAACTCACCATCGATTCAATCTATTGACGTATTGCATCATATCAGAATGTAACCAAAAAATTGTTCATCATGCTACTCCATCCTCATAGATCAGTACTGTATTATTTCCAAGAAGTTCTCTAACCAACTGAATTCTATTCCATAATCCTTGTTGCAAGACAAATGAATCAAGTTCTTTACGCTTTAAGCTCAGCTTTGCTTCCATGAGCTGTGTAAGTTTCTTGCTTTCCAATAGAAAAGATCAGAAAATATTACGACAAACCAAAAACGCCGTGTGACCGTCTTTCCAGCTAAAAGGCATTCTCCTTCGGATGTCTTTTATGCTATCAACAATCTCCTTGTTAGGTATTTTAAACAAATATCGCCATAGATTATCTCACTCAAATGATTATTTCATCATAAGAACATCTAAATAACTCCGTCGAGTACTATCATTAGCAGTAGCAGGTATTTTAAATCTTTGTGCTAAATTTTCTTTAGAAGGTGGAGTAACACCCACGAACGAATTTGGAAGGCTGTTGCTGCGAGTTAATTGAGCTAATGTTGGAGAAGCCATATCATCCATATCGTCAAAATTATTGCGAGCTAATGTTGGAGAAGACAAGCTGCTGTTTCTGTAAAAATATATCCCGGCTATCGCTGCTGCTACAACAGCAACACTGGTCAAAATACGTTTTCCAGTGAAAAAAATAGTTTGTGAAGGTGTCGGTTTTTTTTCTTCTTCATCGAAGTCTTGTTCAACAGAAATGCTATAAGTATAAAATTCTGATTTGCCACTACCTTTTTCAGAAGCAATGCCATTTAGGGAATATAGAGCTAAAAAAAAACAAAAACTTTCATTTCAAAACCCCTTTTTTAAATTAAAAAACACTACCTGACATATACCATATGATTATATGAGTCATAAAACCTATAAAACCATAATATTTTACGTAATGTACATACTCCTAAAGCATTGACACTCTAGAACTCTTTTTTGAACAGGAAGCGGTACGTTAAACAATGTGGAGATATAGGTTTTAGATTTTTATGAATTTTTGATAGCGGTGTTATTGAGCGTCCTTATCATCGACGGTTCCTTGGTAGTTTATTCCGCAGGGGGCTCCCAAGGGCCTGGTTTCAGGCCAACCCACATCCAACTAGCAGCGTAATGTTGATTTTTGATAGCTTATTAATTGGACTTAGCGGGGATCAGTGGTTTACTAATATTCGTATAATAAGAAGGAGTTTTTCGAACGTTAATCTGCCTGAGGATTATCGGGTATTTCAATAGGTTGATCTGCTTTTAGCACGGTCATTGTTTCATAAATGAATTTTTCCCAGTTATCATCATCGTTGTCGGACTGCTCCAAGTCGAGTTGAGATTCTGGATCAATTTCAATTGCATTAGGTTCTTGCTCAAGCAGAGTATAGAACCTTTCGTAAGTACTTCGAATAAACCGTGTAGGATCTTTTTTAATGACCTTATATGCATTTTCAAACAACAGATCTAGTGTAAACTGATAAGTGCAGAAAAAATTCGCTTTTTCTAAAATAGGTTTTGGTACGGGCCTTTTTGGAAGTGTATCAAGAGATTCTCCTCTAAGAATTGATTCAAAAATATATTCAATATTAATATTGTCTCGCCAGAAGAGCTTCTTAAGGTTTTTTGCAAGCTTCAAATTATTGTAAAACTCATAATCCAAACCTTCAGCTAATACATAAGATGGCAAAAGATCTCCATTATCAAATGGATCTATATTAGACTTTTCACCATCCATATTATCAGCATATTTAGCCTGAGAAATGTTAAAGTTCATTTTAAAACGTTGGTTATGATCAAGGAGATACTCTCTTTTTAGATTTGGCGGATTGCTAGATTAAGTGCAGAAGAAAAAATTCCATCGCTTCGGAAGGCGGATTTAGTTTAGTCTATGAGGCTAATCTGCTTGCAAGAAAGGGGTATTTATGTCTGCCAATCTCACTTATGAGCAAAGG
>JBGCDR010000085.1:0-5363 GCA_045105515.1 Oligoflexales bacterium | reverse complement strand
TACAGTGAATGAATCGGTCTTATTGTTGATAAGGACTTATTGTGATCCCAATTCTAAGAGTCGGATGACCACTCAAAAAAAAGCTCTATCGGCGATAACATGACGAAATTAAGTGTAAAAATCCCGGTCACCTATGATTATCATAAGTTGTCTTAAGTACATTGAAATTACCTCTTTGTTTTGAAAAGTTGAAAATGCTAGTTTAAATAGATATCTATAGTATATTTATAATTCTAGTTTGTCTTTAACATTTTTGTAAATGAAAAATTATAGAGCTGTCATGCCCAGTCCTACTATATTATGAGGCATTTCGACCGAGATTTGCGAATGGATAAATCCTTTCCCTTACAAAGTTTCCTAGTAAGACTTTGGGTGACGGTGAGGATGAAAACATTAGGACTTTACTTCTATGTTAGACTGAGGAGGTAGTTATAAGCTTAAAGAAATTTCTAGGAGTTATGATGAAGTTTTTAGCTTTCTTCTTAATTTTTTCAAATCCACTATTTGCCGTCCCATTCCAACATGATAGTGGCAAAGTTGCATTATCTGGTTATGATACGGTTTCTTATTTTCAGATTAGTTCAAGTGCCAATCCAAAGAAAGGGAAGGCTAAATTTCAGCATAAATGGAAGGGGGTAAAATGGATTTTCAGCTCTGAAAAGAACCTAAAAAAGTTCAAACAAAAGCCAAAAGCATATGCACCTATATTTCTTGGTTATTGTGCTTATGCAGCGGCAAACAATTACATATATGAAGGTGATCCATTAGCCTGGACTGTTCATGAGGGAAAATTGTACTTAAACGCGAATGCAGGTGTCAGGGCAAGTTGGCTCAAACATAGAGATAAATACATCAAACAAGCGAATAAGAATTGGCCTTCATTAGTTCCTTGATGTTTTTCCAGCACACTTGATGGGAATTCGACGCTTGTATCTTTAACCATAAAAACCCAAATATTGTGCCCTCGTCATCTGCAAGTTGATGTATAATAGGGAAAAAATTTCTGAATAAATTAAACCACTATAAGTATCAAATGCTTCTTGATAGTTTTCTTCGTGTAAATATTTATTCGATTGACGAAAAATGCCATGGTAGTGCTGGTCCATTTTATCAAGTTCTGCATTAAGGTATTGAGTGTGCGTTAATTTTTCAAGTTTAAGAGGGTTAGTATAAAAATTTCTTGCCTGGAAAACTCAGGAGCAGAAATACTACAAAGTTTTTACGACAGTTTGGAGCTTAGCTTTAGTTCACTCCTTGCAAGGCTTGCAGATGCTAAAGCATTTAATAGAAATAGGGAGCAGGCTTTGAAAGTAATTTTAGAAAAATTAACGATTTACCAAGCTCTGGCATCCTTTGCTCATTTTGCTCGTTGACCCGCGTTTGATTAACTGCTTTTTGCAAAAAAGAAGGCCTGAAAGAGTTTCTCCCTCAGATGCAGCTAAATCTACACTGGTATTACCAGCTAAACCAAAGGTCAGTGCCCCGGCGCCAATAATGGCTGCGACCACACCTGCGGCTACTCCTTTGCCTTTCCAGTCGGATAGTACGTAGGTTTTTGCATTGGCTTTAAAGTTTTTTAATCTACCATCAATAGTAGACTTGCCAGCCGGATTTGTTGTCAGGGTTTGAAATTTTTTATTCATATCTTCTAAATATTCCCGACCTTTAGTATGACCTTCCAATGTTTCAACATCATTAAAAGCTATTCTATAATCTTCCCAGGAATCAAGATCTCTAGATAACCTTTTTAAATCTTCATTAGCATCAGTTTCTCCCAGAGCTCTATCAAGTTTTTCAGAAAAATCCGTATCTGTTGGTTGGATACCTAATTTATTTGCGATGTCTCTTTTAAGATCTCCGACTTTTTTTCCTGCCTCCGCTTTTTTACTTGCGAATTCTGTTTCTTGCAAAGAAGATATTGCTCCTCGTTTTATAAACCACTCAATCTCTGATTTTTTCGAATTAATTTTATTGTTAAGCTCATCAATTTGATCGGCAAATTTCGGATCCCCATTAAAGTTTTTCTTTTGTGTTTCGAGTGCTTCCAGATCTGCTTGTGCATTTTGGGCCCTGATGCGATCATCTGTTTCCCTTGAAAGCACACTTAAAAATGACTTATCTCTATCGGTTAATCTCGCAAGATCAGCTCGGTCCAGTGCATTGTCATATACCGCTTTTTGGTTCTTTAAGTCAGTTTCTTGTTTAAGTAAGTCAACTTCTTTACTGGTGTCTGCAGAAGTTAATTTAGTATAGCCTGCAGCTTGTGAGGTTTTGTACTTATACCTAGCTAAACCTGCAGCGAAGGTACCACCAATTATAAAAAAGGATAAACCCCATTTTTGTCCCTTGCTAAGTCCTCCCTTAGATTGAGTTTCTGGTTCTGAAACTATTTCTTCTAGGGGTACTTCACTTTTCGGGATTGATGGTTCTATGGAATTGACCACTTCTTTCTCGTTATTGAAATAAAAGCAGATTCCTCGCTGTGGATCCCATTCTGCTCCTCCTACTCCCATTTCTTCACGGCGTACATTGTCATTCTTACATGCTGTCTTGGCCTCGTCTTCTGTCGTTGCTGCTGAAACTGTCTCTTCAACTGGGGTTTCTTCTTTAGTCTCTTCAGCATTTGTTTCTTCACCATTGGTTTGCTCTTCAGTGAGGCTAGTATCAGGCTCATCACTTGGAGGGGGCAGTACAAAATCTACTGGATCGGTCACGGGAGGAGGAGTCGTAGAAATATAATCATCAACTTCCTCTTCATCAACACCAGGTACACAACCATCATTACTTACTGATAGGTTAAGGCCGCTTGCATACTCAGCAGTTGCGGCCAGGTCTGCACCTTCTGCAACACATTTTGCAGTAAATGCACCAATTTTCATCGACCGTAAACCTAAAATTGAATTTATTAAAGCTTCGTTTTTCGATTTTACTGCTTTTTTATAGTTTGCTTCGCTAGTAATTTTCCGGTAGGCCTGCATACATGTTTGTTCGATTTCACGGTCAATGCTTGCAAGGGCAAAGCCTATTTTTGTTGTAGATTTGTTTTGATTAGCTAGAGTTTTTTCCTTTGGTGCACCACACAGGAATTTTTGTCCAGCGTATGCTTTTTGAATGTAGCTACCACCAGTTTTCCTGGTAGGTTCAACACAAGCCCAGGCCGTAATTGATAGAGGGCCATCTGGAATCATTGGGTTGATGTTGTAACTGCCGAAGGCTGCTCCAGCAAATTTTGTGTTATCACTTCGTTTATACCCTTCGTAGATAATCACATCTGGGTTGGTATTTTCAGTTACGGAAAATTCTACCCTCTCCTCATCACCTGGGAACTCAGTGCTCACGGTAATATTTTTTACTCTGAGTGCCCCAGCGGGTACTGCAGGCAAATTCGGAACCTTAGTTAGGTTTAATGCACACTCACTGCCACCACCACCTACAAGTGATTTAGGCTGGATGATGGATGCGCTCTTATTCTTGGTTTTACATGAGGCCGCTATTAAGGCAAAGATGATAGTAGTTAAGATCCTTTGCATTTTGTTCTCCCTTAAGTATGCCGAGGCTACATAAAGGAGGGGCCCTGGCATCTAGAATGATCTCAAAATTTAATTTTCGTCTGCAGAAGTTAACGGATAAAATTAGCAAAGGTTTAACATAATGA
Source organism: Oligoflexales bacterium (assembly GCA_045105515.1). GTDB lineage: Bacteria > Bdellovibrionota_B > Oligoflexia > Oligoflexales > Bog-1112 > JABSRF01. Next base: position 1,708 of record JBGCDR010000085.1, on the reverse strand, counting down.
CATCATCCTTCGTAAGCTATTTAATTTAAACCCTATTTATTTCCTTGTTGATTTCATACATCTGATTTTTAAGTACTTTACAGTTGGCCTTCAAGGTAGGTGAGAAGGACACAGGAAATTGCAGTCTATTTAAATTGGTGCTTTTTAGGTAGAAAATTAGAAGAATCTGCACTGAAAAATACCAATATATTTTGGTGTTTATAAAAACATCATGAAATTATCTACTTTTATTAAAGTAGTGCTAATTTCTCATGCAAGAGTTGCCGATAAGTTTCTACAAGAAAGTACTAATTATAGGAGCTACCCGTGAAATTGGCACGAGACTTTATGCAGCATGGTTTTTTTAACTTGATCTTAGTTATGCTTATGATGAATTTAATCAGCTGCGGAGGAGCGTCATTTTCGAGCCAAAACAGTCAGAGCACTAAAGCAAGCTCTAGCGATAATGTGGTAGCAGTTGAAGCAGTTGAAGAGGTAAAGCCTTTCGAACAAGAAGAGCCTCCTCCCCCGCCACCACCAGTAAAAAAAGAAGAGCCACTTGAGCCGCTCAATGAAACTCTTATGCTTAGCTGTGAAAGCACGGATGAGGTCCATACCATTACCGCAAAAGCTAATCAGGAAATTTCTTTATCATTTTCAGGTGAAATTTGTCCTAAGCCATTGGCCCAAGATCCGCGTATTCTATTTATCGTTGATGTCTCAGGTTCGATGGGTGACTTTTTCTTGCCCAATGGCACCATTAGGCAGGGAGCTGATAATTTTGAGAATGGGACTTGTGGTCGCTACGAAGCAATTAAAGCCATTTTAGAAAAAACGAAGTCTGGGACTGCTACACAGTCTGGTCGAGCTGGTGTTGTTCTCTTTGGTTCTGGTATTCATGAAAACTCTATTGAGTTTACAAGTCTTGAACAATTTGAGGCGCAAATAAGACCAGAAAGTATTTGTATCGCCGATGATGGAACCAATTATGAACAAGCTTTTACCACGGCAAAAGAATGGCTTGATGCTGAAGATGGCACTTTAAAAGTCGCATACTTTATTTCTGATGGCGAGCCTACTGAGATCATTGGTAATCCATTGCCATTCGGAGACTTGGTAAAAATTACTTCTATTGCAGCAGGGAAAGCATTTACTAAAGCTAATTCCGCAGGAGTTTCACCAAAATTATTCCAAGTGTTTCTTGGAACCGCAAGTCCCAAAAGTCTTGAGGTTATGGAGGCAATAGCGGGAGATAATAAAGACTTGATCCAAGAAGTTGAAAAAGCATCGGATTTGGCAACAGTATTGACAGACTTCAGTATCGTTGAGCTAGAAATGGACAACTTAAAAATTACTGCAAAAGATGCAACATCTATAAAAGTAACAAGATTTGAAGAGCTTGAAAAAGGAGCTAGTGCTAAGTGGTCTTGGCAGGCCGAGAATTTATCTATTCCAGGTGATACAGACCAATTCCAAATCAAGTTAGAACTAGTTCATGACAATATTGAGACTATCTCCATCACGACCAATATCGAAATCACTCGTGAGTAATTGAGTAGAGCAAGTAATCCTACTTCATTGAATATTTTTCTTTGGCGGATTGCTAGATTAAGTGCAGAAGAAAAAATTCCATCGCTTCGGAAGGCGGATTTAGTTTAGTCTATGAGGCTAATCTGCTTGCAAGAAAGGGGTATTTATGTCTGCCAATCTCACTTATGAGCAAAGGTAT
>JBGCDR010000084.1:0-5850 GCA_045105515.1 Oligoflexales bacterium | reverse complement strand
CCTTGCTTAAGCCAGTCAATGATTTCACTTGTCTTTCCGGTAACATGAAAATAAACATATCAAGCCCTCCCAGAATTACGTTTGGGATCAGCTTATCAATATTTACATAATAATCATATAAAATAATAATATTAGCTGGTCAAAAAATTAGACAACTCTAATTACTAACCGCTGCGATTGTTGATAGAAGTGACGGGACAATTGTCGGGCAAGAAAGCACTGTCATCGAAAATGGAGAATTCAGCTTCCAATGGGTCGGTCTTTTAAAGGAATCAGGAAACTACTTTCTCGATTACTATGTTGATATGAACAGTAATGGATCCTGTGATGAACCTCAAACGGATCATTCATGGAGAGTCAAAATTGAAGAGGTTTCCGGGGATCTTATTTTTACTGATTCACATCATACTGACTTTAAGAGAATTTGCTCTACTTTTTCTGATCCAATTGAAGCTAATTCTAACTCCACAGAACTTCAGATTTCAGGGCAACTTAACTTAGATGAAGCTATTTCTGAAATTGAGGGACAAAGTGCCGGAGCCGCTCTAGAAGGTGCCACTGTTTTTGTTGAAGGATACCCTGAATATGAAGCAAAAACAGATGTACAAGGAGCATTCACTTTAAATATCGAAATTCCTTCATCTTCACTTTTGGCAAATAACTATCAGATTGTGATGTGGTTTACTGAAGAAAACGATGATTCTGATATCATAACCTGGGATACAGAAGCAGTGAGGGTAGGTGCTAAAAAAGAAATATCTTATGATGGAAATTCAAATGAAATAAATATGGGATCAGTAAGCTTACTTTATACTAAAAAAGCAAAAATAAGCCTTGCGGATTCTGAATCTTCGGCAAAACTATCCAATTGCTGGGTTGAGATCCCAGACTATGGATTTCAGTTGATTGTTAAACCAAAGGGTGAGGGTATCTATCTAATTGATTACTTACCTGAGGGATCTTACAAGATTAATGTTGATTGTTTAGGCTATGCTGTTCGCTCTGAAACGATACAGATAGATAAGGCAAATGGTTTAGATGAAATTCAAGAAATTCAGACTATAATTTTGACACCTTCCACTCTTTGAAATATTTTTTTGACTCTATGTGAGAGCCAGCAGCAATGATCTAAATTATTCCCAATTAAGATCCTCGAATCGGACACACTTAAAATATTCTTTCTCTTATTTATTACATGGAAACTATATATGGGAGAATATTTTTGGAATATTCAGTATTTCCTATATTTAGTTTGATTTTAGAATTTTCAGGAAAAATGTCTATTGAATACTATTAGAATAGAGATTTGAAGATCAATTCAAAACTACTGTTTCAATTGTTTTAGAATTGTTTTCAAAGAAAAGTCGTATTCTTTCACCTTGGGGTTCAAGACTTTTGATAGCTTTTTGAAATCTATTTTTCCCCACTTGCTATCTTTAAAGTATTTAAGGTAATCATTTACATTACTTTCATTGATTATGTCCATCCTAGATTGGATACTCAAACCTTCAGATTTAGCAAAATCTTTTCCATGATGATAATCATATAACATCACCATAATCCAACCAGCCTCCATAAAGTGGCCCCCAATAGATGCAGCTAAGGAACCCTCACGAATTGCCTCTAATGCAGAGGGCATCCAATCAACACCTCCAGTTACAATATGTTTCCCTGGAGTTTTCCCAGATTTTTTAAGCCCTTCAATTATACCAAGTGACATAGAGTCACTAGCCGACCAAAACACACTGGCATTTGGATGGCGCTCTATCAATATTTTTGCTTTTTTTCTAGCATTTTCTCTTTCCCAGTTAGCAAAAATAATTTGTCGAAGAATATCACCATTTTCCTTCACAGCCGACTTTAATCCGTCGTTTCTTAGTAGCGAAGCTGATGATAAGCGATCCCCTGAAATCCCAACAACTTCAATTTTACCTTTGTTAGTTACATTTACTTTTTGACGAGCCGCTTTAATTAAAGCATTTCCCAGATCAAACCCTGCTTTCTTGTCATCTGGATATATATGCCCTATCCAATTAGTAAATTTCCCTCGTGGCTTACCTGTTTTTCTACGGTCTTTGTCTGGAATATCTGTATTGAAAATCAAAGTTTTAATATTTGATTTTTCGGCTAGTTCAAGAATTTTGTGGCCAGCTCCTCCTCGGATATAAGGCATAACTAGGTAGTTGGGTATCTTATTCGAAGCAATATCTTTTTCTAAGTTCAAATAGCTTTCAAGATGTTGTCGTGCCTTATGAACATAGTGAACTCTAACTTCCATCCCAAGATCTTCACCAGCAGCTTTCATAAAACTTGTGACTGTGTTCCAAAAATCACTTTTGGGACTATTTGGATTCAAGAAAGTTACACGAATTTTATCCGAAGCGTTAGCAATTGAGGAAATTGAAAATATGATGAATAATAGTAGTGTTTTAGCCAATTGTAATTATTCCCCCTAGAAAAATCAAAAGCCATTTAGATAGAATATTTTTCTATATCTTAATCCATTTATAAAATATAACATGGTGGAATAGCAAACCCCAAACACAAATCAGGACCTCAAGAGTTTGGAGTCTTGATTTGATAATCTCAATAATATTTTAGATATCCCCTTCAAAATCAACATATATGCGGGCATACTATGAGTCAACGATATTTGAGATGTACAACAAAAGCTCCCAAGATATTTAATTGTCGCAGACTTTATCATACTGATTTCTAGGGAACCTCCCTACTTTTTTGTTATCAATAAAATTGATATAGGATAGTTCTTATAAAAGTACTCTATAAATTAAATAAGGTAATTTATTAAAAAAATTGATCTAAATAACCGAAAGGGGATTGTACTTAAAAACCAAGTGGAACCCGAGAGAATCGGTAAGTTGGATTCAAGTTGGTGCTTGTCATTTCAACACCAGCAAGACCTACTAAGATCTGGGCTAGAAACAGGTATTTTTATGGATTTTTTCAAAAAGAATTCGGTTGCAAAGCGCTTAATTCTAGCGACAGTCTTATCTAGCTCTATCATAACGACCATCTTTACTGGATTTGCCTTTTATTTAGACTATTCAAACGAAATGGATGCGATCGAAGCTGGCTATAAACGAATAAAAACTGGGTATCTTGAAAGTATAGCAACCGCAGTATGGGATCTGGATGAAGAACAAATACAAAAGCAGATGCAAGGTATCCTTAATCTCCCTGATGTTGCCAACATAAGCTTAGAGACTGAATCAAAAACCCTTGATCGCAGCTTAAAAAAAACGAGGGACAACATCGATAAATACACAATAACACGCGAATTTCCCTTGGTTTTAGCTGATCAGAATAGAGTAGTCGGTCATTTAGCAGTATCTATTACTCAGTATTACATTTATAAAAGACTAATTAATAAAGGTGCGCTTTTTTTTACAACACAAGGTATCAAGACTTTTATTGTTTCATTTATAATGTTCTTAATCTTTCAAAACATCATTTCTAGACATATTTTTGCGATAATCACCCAGATAAAAACAAAGGAAGTAAAAGATTTTACTAAAAAAAGCAACCAAATATACTTAAACCGGAATAAACCTCATAAAGATGAGTTAACATATCTGGTTGATAGGTTGAATGAAGTCTTTAGACTTGCTGCAATCAATCTCAAGCAAAAAGACCAAATTATAGAACAACAAAATAAAAGTGTAATACAATCAACAAAAATGGCAGCAGTTGGTGAAATGGCAGGGGGTATTGCCCATGAGATCAATAATCCTTTAGCCATCATTCTCGGTAATACCGATCGTGGTTTACGCGAAATTGCCTATGACAACCTGGATCGTGACCTAATCAAAAGTGCATTTTTAAAAATACGAGACATGGGTTTTAGAATTTCATCAATTGTTAAAGGCCTTTTATACTTTTCTCATGAGAGTATGGAAGAACCTCTAGTTCAGGCCTCAGTCGCAAAAATAATTGATATGGCAATTGATCTTTGCAGTGAAAAATACAAGAACTCAGGTGTGGACCTTGCAATAGAGAATATTGAAGATATTCAGATATCTTGCCGAGAAGTACAAATTAGCCAAGTTGTCTTAAATGTTCTAAATAATGCTTACGATGCTGTCATGGAAGATAAAGATCTAAGCCAGCGATGGGTTAAAATCACGACTCTAACAAGAAAAGGTTTTATTCAAATAAGTATAAGCAATGGTGGAACTGCAATAGCTAATGAAATAGTCGAGAGAATCTTTGACCCTTTTTATACAACCAAGCCCATAGGAAAGGGTACAGGTTTAGGCTTGAGCATTTCAAAAGGAATTTTGGAAGCGCACAATGGAGCCCTGCTTGTAGAAACCAACGAAGGATTTACCTGCTTCAAATTAAACCTCCCTATAGAAAGCGACCGAAAGCTGGTCTAATCATTCTAAAATATTGACATACTGAAAAATATATATCTATTAAACTTTGGTTCAAAACCCTATTGTGTTCGTCTTTTTCTTATGCTAGTCCCAAACAACTGAGGTATCACTAAGTAATACAGCATCAATAACGATGAGCACTGATAGGCGTTTTAACCCTGAGTCACTCGAATTCGAACTAAATGAAATATGTTTGACAGATCATTCTAAATGTAGCTTGATAATTTATATGAATTAGAATCGACTGTTTTAGTTTATAGTTCCACTTTTATCGTTGCGAATAGTTAAGGTTCCTGACTTAATTTTTTGTGAGTCTAGTATGGATTGGATTCCCGATATTTTTTTATAGATTCATTGACAATTCCCTTTTTTTCAAAAGTCTCGAGAACCTCCCTTATTGTTCGATAAGATAGAGCATCCTCAACCTGTTTTTTTGATGCCAAAACTGTATCTTGAAAGAATCCTCTTTGGCCTTTTAAAATGTCTGCAGTTCTTGCAAATCTTCGAGATTTTGTATCTTTATTATGCAATTTTTTAAGATAAAGACTCGCAAGCTCTCCAGCTTTCAAATGATAACCCTCTGCTGGTAAATTTTCATTATCTGAAGGTATGACTATTGTTTGTGCATGGTTTTTGTCTAGCATTACTTCCAATATTTTTTCTGTTTTTTTATTTTTTAAGCATAAATCTAGATAGTTAGTATATGCATATTTTATCATACTATAACTGAAATCATTCCCGTAGGGATCATACGCATTAGGATATTTGCCCTTAGAGGTCATACTAAGCAGTCCATCATAATCCTCTTTTTCAGTCATTTCTTCAATGGTAAGCAAATTTGGTTTCCATCTTCTATAAGGTTCTTTGTACAATCTTTCATTCATAAGTTCTTCAACGTTAAAATATCCATTACCATCATCTTGAAGAGTTTCATCCAAATTATTTTCAAGGATATAACCAACGATGCCATCAGCTTTTCTAGCTTCATTCAATTTATTTGGTCTAAATAAAAACTCGAGAGGATAAGCGGCTGTTGAGCTCAGCAGGCTTAAAAGTATAAGTGAATTCTTTGACATTGCAAAACCTAGGTTCGAATATAAACCAAGATAAACGATAAGACAAAGGGATATTTTTTTTATCATAATCTAGTTATACCTTTTTAAAATGATTAATTGTTGCACTAATATTTTTTCTTATCTCTAAAAACAACGCATATATATGACATCAACGATGAAGACAGCAAGGTATTTTTAAGAAACTTTATATTTCCTTTTCAAAAAAAAGGGGATGATAAAGTCTGAGGCAGTTTTGGTCTATTTAGTGTCTGGTCGGAAACTAAATTCTTGCCTTTGCAACTCAGTTTTTTTTATCGCGGTTGAAATTAATTTTAAAAAATCTTCTTATTTTCCAGTGATAAGTGAAAAATACCATATTTTCGGCAATTAAATATCTT
>JBGCDR010000083.1:0-4185 GCA_045105515.1 Oligoflexales bacterium | reverse complement strand
CTTGAAGAACCCTGGCGCTCTAAGCAGTCCTCTTGCCACGCATTCTGAGATAAACCACTCCCACACATAATTGTGGAAGTCTAAGGCAAGGTCTTGTCTTTCTTTTTGATAGAGTCTGTATGACTGCATTATAGCAGCCCTTGAAGCCGAGTATGAGCTATTATAAACGCCAAGCAAAACCTCGTAAGGGATTTGCAAATAACAGCTCATGAATTTAATCATTGCCATCAAAAAAGTTTCTGCCGATGGATTGGGCCTTCCTGGGGTGACTTGGTTAATTGATTCACCAGGAGCCAAGTTATAAGTTTGCCCTGATCTAATTTCACTGGGAGGTGGTGGGTAGCCTGGTTTTTCTCCTACCTTAAGCCCTCGATTTGCAGGAGATGATGTTGGGGAAAAGCCACCCTCGGCGGTCGTGTAGAATGCTATAAAAGCGTTGATTACACTGGCTTCTGCCTCGGCCTCAGTATAACGCCCCGTCTGTTTTAAAAGCGTGGTTATATTGTTGAGTAGAGGCACACCCTTGGTTCCACCAATGCGCTCATCATCTCGTTTGATATGAAGGATTTGCTTGATACCATCTTCATCAAGGACAGGAACACCTTCAAAGTCTTCTTCAAGTTCTGATTTGTTGAATTTTTTCTTTCGGACCCAGATTTTTACTGGCTCACCAGTATCCTCATCAAACTCAATCCCATCAATGATATTATCGGCATCAGGCTTGTCCGGTGGAGTTTGCACCCTATGATCTTCCACTAGCTGAACGCAGGATCCAAAGATCCCATCATCCCTAAACTTTCGGATTCCAAAAACATTTCCAAAGAGAGCCTTGGAGTAACAAACTTGCTTTTCCATGCCCCAAAATGTCTTACGCCTTGTATAGTCAGCCTCGAGTGAGCTTGAGTAAATCCCCCAAAGTAGCTCTGCGTCATTGGTAAACTTGTCAGCTTGCTTTTGAGTGATTCCAAGGAATTTATGGTCTATGATTGGCTCGGGCTGTAAGCCTAGGCTAATGGTGCCATTGACTAAATTTCTTAGAAAACCTCCTGCTAAGGGGTCATTTCTTTGCAAATCAGTGCTGGTGGCCTGCAAAGCACCAAGGGCAGGAAGCAATTGATTATCTACATCAGAAACCCCTGGTAAATCCCAGCCCATCATAGCCTTATTGCTAGGTGATACCTGCTTGTATGCATTGGCATTGTAGGGAAGCCAGAGGTTTCCGATCTTTTCCATTCTTAATCCTTAGCGTAAAGGTTGCTTGCACTTCTGCCTGTTAATTTGTTTAGCCTTGCTAAAAGCCTAGATTCCCTTTGGGAAAGCCACTGATAATCTGCCTTGGTAACAGCCCTCCTGGCTCCATTGGAGTCGATCACAAATGATTGTTCGCCTTCTTCAAGATCCAAGAGCGCATTGAGCACGCTCTTATATTGAGTCATGGTATCTTCAACTGGGTCCCAATTAGTAGAAACCACTAGCTTCCTCCCTTTGTAGGATTTCGTCCATTTGTTCAGGGGTATTGTTCATCAGGTCATAACACCATTGATCCAAGTCAGCACCTAATCTTAAAGAATGAAAAAGAGCAGCTATTGCATAGCGTCTACAATCATTAGCTTCTTTTCTTTTTCCTTCCTTTTGGTGCCACTCAGAATGCTGCATACCCTTTTTCCATATAGGTTTTTTAATGAAAGCATTGATTTCATCGAAGTATTGCGGACATTCCTTTTTATAAAATCTTGGTAAATTACAATAATGTGGACCTGGTTTTTTTACTTCGAGCCATGAATATAGGGCTTCCAACGAAGCGTCCAAAGAAACCTGAAATAATGGTATTTGTCCCTTGTTTTTATAGGTTGGTTTAGTTGAAATTACCGGCCTTCCTTCGCCTGCAATCCCCTTGATACCTATAACTATGTTGGTATGAAGCCGGTCTCGAACAAAATCATAAACCTCATCTGCTTTATACCCTGTATCAATCGCAACACAATATGGTGTTAACTTGTGTCCCATAGGATGGGTAAATTCTTGAAAAATATACTTATCAAGTTCTTCCCACAATTGAGGATCTGTTATGTCTTTATTTATGATTTTATACTGCAATCCCCAAGATTCACGACCTGGCCCCCACCCCACCAGCTCAATGTTTGAATATCGCTTATTGATATCAATTCCTGCGGTAATTAGACCTACCTTTTCGGGTAATGGCTCATATCTGTAGTCTGAAATCCTCTTTTTAATATTTTTATTACTGACACTTTTGCCAGATTGCCACGGCAAGCCTAATATATTATTGGTAAAAACTTTAAGTAGGGATGGGTCATCCTTTGCCGCTAGAAATTCAGAAACTGCCTTGGTCCAACTATACATACCTGGAGGAGCATATAGGGCGCTAATATGGTAGCCCCTCTTCATTTTACTGAGATTATCTTTTACAGTAGCAACCCACTCACCATTGTCTAGCATCCATTTTTTATGTTCCTCACCTATCCGATGATTGCAATGAACGCACTTAAGCCAAACTTTCTCGTGATTATTTTGATCCCAAGATACATTAGCCCAAATTATTTCTTGCTTTTCCTTACATTCAGGGCAAGGCACTAAATATTTACGTTGGTCAGTATTTTTGTATGCTTTGAAGATCCTACATACTTCTTCATCTACTGGTGTTGATACTTGATATAGCTTCCGCCTACCTTCGAATGCATTCATTCGACCTTTTGCAATGGAAACAGGATCACCTTGGCCACTTGATTCAGAAGGAAAGTCTGATACTTCATCAAGAATAACCACCTGACAGGAATCCATTCGCATCGTATTTGCTGCATGAGCATTGCCAAAAGAAACAGTCCCACCAGGAAAATCAAATAGTTCTAGGCTACCAAGTGGATCGAAGCCATTATCAGCAAGTTTCTTCTTAAGTTCCTTGCAGTCTTGGACCATTGGCCTGAACTTCTTTTTAACAAACCTGTGTGAGTTCCGCTCCGTTGGGAATACAACCAGCACAGGCATTGGATTGGAGTTGGTAACCCAAATCAAAAAGCAAAGTGAAACGGCTGTTCCTCCTATCTGGCAGCCTTTCATAAAAACAACTTCTTCTATGTCATTATCAAATTGAAGAGATTCAATGATCTCCTTCAAATAAGGGGTCATGCTAACTTTAAAATAGCCTGGAAAGGCTTTGTTTGTAGCTGATGACATGTAATAATATTTTTTTGCGTGTTCCTCGATACTAAGATATTCCTTGGGCATCAATAATTCCCAGAAATATAGCATCAAATTATCTACTGCTTTGCTCATGTTTTTCCTTCAAGAAAACAATTTTGCTTGCACATAAGCTCATTAGGGCTTTTCTATTCTCATCATTGACTATTCGTGCAACCTTACTTGGAGAAGTTTCTGCGGCTAATTCCTTGTCAATCCTAAATCCTACGTTTTGCATCGTTTCATTGACTTCTTTCAATGCCTGCTGAAAATCATTAAAAGCCTGATCTATAGGCACAGATTTTTTATCTTCTTCAAAGTCTTTTCTTTCCAATGATCTAGCTTGCAAAAACTTAATATATTGATCAGATGCATTTGCAGTTGGAATGTTGCCGACATATTGGAAAGAGGCCATTTCCTTGTTGGAGGACATATTTTGTTTAGTCGATGCATACCATTCCAGTACTCCTCTCGCTATGAGCACCTTTTTTTTGCCTGCTTCATCGACAAGGGAGGCTTTTAGCCTTCCCGTTTTTATAGCTTTTGTTACTGAGGATTTATGCACTCCAATGATCTCGGAAAACTCAAGTAAACTGCATGACTTACCTAAACAACCGTTTTCATTAACTTTATGGTCACTCAAAAGTTTACCTCAATGAGTAAACTAGCTATTTAGCTATAATGTCGTTTTTATTGATAAAACTTGACGCACTCAGTTGCCTTATGCAACTTATCAAAAATTGAAAATCCCTATTTATTGGGATTTGTAGGGCATTGCCGTAGCATTTTCAGTTTACCCTTTTAAAAATTTTCACCACCAAAAGAATCGGAGTGTTGGCCATCCCCTCCTCGAAACCCTTGCTGGGAGGACCCGCGGTGTACCGCCGACTATTGCGATATTTCGCCGTTTTGTCGATATTTCGATAGGTTTTGGCCCGTTTTGGGTGAACAACGATATTTCGTTCCAAATAATTAACTAACTGGCTG
>JBGCDR010000082.1:0-40570 GCA_045105515.1 Oligoflexales bacterium | reverse complement strand
TGATCGCTCTCGAAGCGACTTAATTTACTATAAGAAAGTCAAAGACTTTATGTTGCTAAGGCTTCACAACCTTAGCCAACTCTCCGTTTTTGACAGGGTTTTTCTTAATTCTTTTCAATGCTATTCAGTTTTCAAAGAGCTTTTTTTTTTCCAACTTGTTGTTGGAACGAGGGTGGTTTTTACGGGAGAACCTCCCATGTGTCAAACTTTTTTTTTGAATGTTACGGCGGGATTAATAAAAGTGATATATCGCTCAAATTTTTTAATTACACAGATTATTGTTGAGAGAGATAGTTTAGTAGAGTCGTTTTATCTGCAGCGCTTAGTGCCTTGTCAGTAGCGGTTTCAGGAGGCATCATGGTACCTCCAGTAGCCTCAACCCTAGTAGTAATCGCCGCAGCGTTTGAATTTACAAGCGTCTCGTTACCAACATAAACATTATTTCCAGCTCCTGATCCGTGACAATCACCGCCTCCACAGCTAGCTTCGATAATGGAGGAAACATCGCTAAACGCCAAAGAAGTAGCTGTTGCCGTATCCTCATCGTCATCATCACTTCCACAAGCGTTCAAAAAACCAAGAATAAAGACAGGTAAAAGAACTAAAAATATTAATCTCTTAACAGGTTTTAAAACCAAAGTCATAACATCTCCCTCAATGGATAATGGTTGTGCACATCTATTACCAGTTGTACTAGAATTTGAAGAATCCATCGGATATTTTAAAAGACACTTTAATGCAGGAACACATATAAGCTATAACTCTGAAGAGTCTTTATCCCGCGATTCACTTTATTGATCTGCGTAGGTATTTATTTCAAGTACAGATAACATGCCTGGACATCGCTATTAAAATTACCAATATTTTTTTTTGGTTGTTCAGATAAAAAGGAGATTTTATGAGTTTTATTGACACTGCTATAGCTCAAGCAAGCGATACCGCTGCTGCACAACAGCCACCTGCATTTATGAGCATGATAGAAAACATGTTCCCGTTAATACTGATCTTCGTCATGATGTACTTTGTTATGATTCGCCCTCAAGCAAAGAAGGCAAAGGAGCAAGCTGAGCTTTTAAAAAACTTGAAAGCCGGAGATGAAATTGTTACCAGCGGCGGAATTATTGGCAGGATTAGAAGTGTCGCGGAAGAATTTGTTACAATTGATATAGGCGGCAGCCAGCTAAAGGTGCTGAAAGAGCATGTCACTCGCTTTACAAAGCCTCAAGGCGATAGAAGTGTTAAACAGGCTAAAGTACCAGCTGGCGCAAAACGCTAGTATCGTATTGTAAGCTTTAACCTATACCTCAAACACTGGATGCACCCATGAGATGTTGGTCAAACTTCATAACTTTAGCTTTTGGTGTGACTGTACAGCTAATGACGGTTTCACCAGCTGTTGGCAAACCACAAGCACAGAGAATTCCAGATGAATATGAGAGCTTAGGTGGCCACGCTCTTGGTTTCGCAAATGGAGGCACTGCTGCAACTTCCGGATTAGGTTCTGTAAGAAGCAACCCAGCAATGTTGGCACTAGAAAAGCAATATTCTGTATCTGCAGGTTATCACTGGCCATCCGTTGGTCGCGAGTTTTACCAGGCTGGTGCAGTAGACGGGAAGACTTCTAATGTGGCAGCTGGAGTTGTCTACACATCCTCACAAAATGACTTCAAGGGCTATGACGCTCGCGCTTCTAACAATGATCAATTTGAATCTTTTTACGACTCTCCCATCAAATACCGTTTAGCAGGTGGTATGGCTCAGTCGTTTAATAAATTATCAATAGGAGTGAGCGGCCAGTATGTGGAGGGTTTTTTACCTACTGCAGGAAACTTTAATATTAACAATAGGAATAGCCTTGTGAAAAGTGCCACTCTAGGCTTTGGTATTGCAGGCCTTTTGACAGAAGGTCTAAGATTTGGGATATCCGGTGAAAACCTAAGCAACAAAAAAGTTAGAGACTTGGCCCCAAAAACTTTACGAGCTGGGGTTGCGTACTCTTTGTTTGGGGGAAACCTCACCTTGCATTGCGATTACCTACAAAGGGACCGCGTCTTTCATGAGAAAGAATCGCTTTCTATTGACATAGATGCTGTAGAGCTTGCTGAAGAGCAACTAGAAAAACCCGAGCAGCTGGTAACCGGATCTGCATCCGTCAGAGTCCAAGATCTCCTAAGACTGCTTTTTGCAACTGGGCAAGACCTTTCAGGAAGTGGACGACGGCTCATAGGCGGAGGCATTGCACTTGTAAACCAAAGCTACTCACTTTCTTATATGATTAGCCAACCATACACTTCCGACCCATCCCTCCATCAAGCTGTTAATATCTCGATGCAAGTTGCCATTTAACCTTGTACTCTCATTTCCTTTCTATGTTTTAGATTTTGATCTTTGATTTTCTCTGCGCTCTTCATTTCCAATGTTTTTCAGTTCGTTATGTATTTCAGGTCTCAAGATCTAGTGGCTTTTTTAAGATTGGAATTTAAAGCCTACTTAGGATATGACATTATTACCTATAAGGTACGTTATGGCTGGTAAACGATTCTGCAACAATCATTCAAACGTTAAGGATAACAATGAGCTGGGTAAGCCGACCGCTTAATTCTTCTATTGGTTGTAAGGTTATCATGTCCGTTTCAGGGCTACTTCTTGTTGGGTTTCTCTTAGCCCATCTTTCCGGAAACTTATTAGTATTTGCCGGTGAGGAAGCAATTAATTTGTACGCGAAAACCTTAAGGGATTACTTGCCAATTCTTTGGTTGCTGCGTATAGGGCTGATAGTGATTGCAGTTCTCCATATCTTTTCTGGAATCAAATTAACGCGAATGAACCAAAAAGCAAAACCTGTTAAATACAAGGTTAACAACAGCGTTAAAGCAAGTTTTGCCTCACGTTACATGGGTCTAACAGGAGTAGTCGTCCTCGCGTTTATCCTATATCACCTTGCACATTTGACTTTTCGTTTTACCCACCCTGACTTTCAAAGTTTAGGAGAATATGACGTATACAAAATGCTTATGCTTAGCTTTTCATCACCTCTTCTTGCTATTTTATATAGCGTCTGCGTTATGCTTCTGATGGTACATTTGAGCCATGGAATTAGCAGCCTATTTCAGACATTGGGATTAAATCATTCGAAATACAATGGCCTTATTCGCGCTTTAGGTCCAGCTATTAGCTCTTTATTAGCGATTGGCTATCTTTCTATCCCACTTTCGATCATGTTTGGTTTGATTAAATAACAGAGTCTACAAAATAAGGAAGTGACCATGAAGCTTGACGCTAATTTGCCAACTGGGCCCTTAGAGCAAAAATGGACCCGTCATAAGTTTGAAATGAAACTTGTATCTCCTGCGAATAAGCGCAAATATAAAGTTATTGTTGTTGGCACAGGGCTTGCTGGCGCTTCTGCTGCAGCATCTCTCGCTGAACTTGGCTACCAGGTAGAGTGCTTCTGCTATCAAGACAGCCCACGTCGTGCTCACAGTATTGCTGCTCAAGGTGGAATCAATGCCTCAAAAAATTATCCTAGCGACGGAGATAGCGTTTTTAGACTCTTTTATGACACCATAAAAGGGGGTGATTTTCGTTCTCGTGAAGCGAATGTCTACAGACTCGCTGAGGTGTCTGGTAATATTATTGACCAAGCTGTTGCTCAAGGGGTGCCATTTGCACGTGACTACGGTGGCTTGTTGGACAATCGTTCTTTTGGTGGAGCTCAAGTTTCAAGGACATTTTATGCTCGGGGCCAAACTGGACAACAACTCCTTTTGGGGGCTTATTCAGCACTCTCTCGGCAAATTGGTCTTGGCACGATCAAGATGTATTCGAGAACGGAAATGCTTGATTTAGTGCTAATTAACGGTGCAGCAAAAGGAATCATTGCCCGTAGCCTGGTGACCGGTAAGATCACCAGACATTTTGCAGATACAGTAGTGCTAGCAACGGGTGGATACGGTAATACTTTCTTTCTTTCAACAAACGCCACCGGTTGCAATGTAACAGCAACCTATAGAGCTTACAAACGCGGCGCAGGGTTCGCTAATCCCTGCTATACGCAGATTCACCCTACCTGCATTCCCGTAAGTGGTGACCATCAATCCAAACTCACACTGATGTCCGAATCACTCAGAAATGACGGCAGAGTTTGGGTACCGCTCGAAAAAGGGGATAAACGCAAGGCTAGCGAAATCCCTGATTCAGAAAGGGATTATTACCTTGAACGTAAATATCCTAGTTTCGGGAACCTTGCCCCTAGAGACATTGCCTCAAGAAGTGCGAAAGAAGCGTGTGATGATGGCAGAGGAATTGGCGAAACAGGGTTAGGAGTATATCTAGATTTTGCTGACGCCATAAAAAGACTTGGAAAGAAAAAAGTATCTGAAAGATATGGTAACCTCTTCCACATGTACCATAAAATTACCGACGAAAACCCATATGAAATGCCAATGCGAATATATCCTGCAGTTCACTACACCATGGGTGGTCTTTGGGTCGACTATAATCTTCAAAGCAACATCCCAGGTTTGCATGTAATTGGAGAGGCAAATTTTTCTGACCACGGAGCAAATCGGCTAGGTGCCAGTGCTCTGATGCAGGGGCTCGCTGATGGCTATTTTGTACTTCCATACACGATAGCTAACTATCTAGCCTCTGTTAAAGCTGGAGAGGTAAATCCTGAAGACCAAGCTTTCGAAGAAACAGAAAAGAACGTTAAAGAAAGGGTCAATAAGCTATTAAATATTAATGGTAAGAAGAGCCCTAAGCAATTCCACAAAGAACTGGGAAATATAATGTGGGAAAAGTGCGGAATGGCTAGAAATAAATCCGGACTAGAAGAAGCTTTGAAAAAAATCCCTGAGCTCCGGGAAGAATTCTGGAAAAATGTCAAAGTAAGCGGATCGGGAGAAGAGTTTAACCAACAGCTAGAGTTGGCTGGCCGAGTCGGAGACTTTTTAGAGTTTGGTGAACTAATGTGCCGCGATGCCCTTGTCAGAGAAGAATCTTGTGGAGGACACTTTCGTGAGGAACACCAAACTGACGAAGGGGAGGCAAAACGCAACGACCAAAGCTTTGCTCACGCTGCAGTATGGGAATACCAAGGTGAGACATCAGAGCCAAATCGTCATGAGGAACCATTGATTTTCGAAAACGTTAAGCTTGCCACTAGGAGTTACAAGTGAGGTTGACCCTTAATATCTGGAGACAAAAAAACAGTCAATCTGAAGGAAATTTTGAAGCCTACCAGCTTGACGACGTCAGTCCCGATATGTCTTTTTTGGAAATGCTAGACATATTGAATGAAAAACTAGTCTTAGAAAATAAGGACGCTGTGGCCTTCGACCACGATTGTAGAGAAGGTATCTGCGGAACCTGCTCTATGGTCATAAATGGCATTGCCCATGGGCCTCAAGAGGGCACTACAACATGCCAGTTGCACATGCGCTCCTTCAAAGACGGGGATAATATCTACATCGAACCATGGCGCGCCAATGCTTTTCCTGTAATCAGAGACTTAGTTACCGACCGAAGCGCTTTTGATCGCATCATTCAAGCGGGAGGGTTCGTATCAGTTTCTACTGGAGGGATACCTGATGCCAACGCAATACCCATTTCGAAAACAGTGGCAGATCTGGCAATGGACGCCGCAACTTGCATAGGCTGTGGAGCATGTGTAGCTGCATGCAAAAACTCCTCCGCCATGCTGTTTGTTGGCGCAAAGGTTTCCCAGCTAAGTCTTTTGCCACAGGGACAAGTAGAAAAACAACGAAGAGCAGTAAAAATGGTTTCACAAATGGATGCCGAAGGTTTTGGAAATTGTTCCAACACTTTTGAATGCGAAGCAGTCTGCCCCAAGGAAATTAGCGTTAGCAATATAGCCAGACTTAACCGAGAGTATATCAACGCTTCTTTGTGCTCCGAAGAAGACTCATAGACGTATTGTTTAACTTCACCTATTTTTCATGACTTAGGATGAATCATGGATTTTGAAATTATTGTCCAGCCCAAGAAAGAAGTTTTAGACCCAGAAGGTCGCACCATAACCGACACACTAAAAAGAATCGGGTTTAAGAACCTAGAGAAAATCGAAGTCTCAAAACGTTATCTAATTTCAATAGAACACTCTGACCTACCAGAAGCTGAAAAAGAAGCTCACCTAATCGCTTCGTCACACCTTAGCAACCCTGTTGCGGAATCTTATGAAATACATCGAGTTGAGTCATGAGCATGCCTACCCCATCCCCCGCAAAGATTGGCGTGCTTACATTCCCTGGTTCAAATTGCGAACCAGACTGCGAATGGGCTTTCAAGAAGTACTTTGGTATCAACATCATTCCAATTTGGCACCATGAGCGAAGCTTGCCTCAGCTACAAGCGCTCATCATCCCTGGTGGATTTTCTTTTGGTGACTACCTCCGCAGTGGACATTTAGCAAGCTTATCTCCATGCATGGAAGCTGTAAAAAGCTTTGCAGATAAAGGTGGTCCAATATTAGGAATATGTAATGGCTTTCAAATCTTGACAGAGTCTGGACTATTACCTGGAACTCTTCTTCCCAACCTTAGCAAACGGTTTGTTTGTAAACCAGTGGAACTTAGCCTTGGAACTGAGGGTTCAAATATCTATCAATCATTGCTAGGGAAAAATTCAAGACTTAGGCTCCCCGTTGCTCATGGTGAAGGTCGCTACTATATAGACAAAGACGGCTTAAAGAATTTACAAGACCAAGGGCAGATCGTTTTCAAGTATTGTGATAATCCTAATGGCTCTGTCAAAGACATCGCCGGTATATGCTCAAGAAGTGGAAAAATTCTTGGACTTATGCCTCACCCAGAGCGTGCCTGTGATGATCTTCTTAAGGGAGCAGATGGGATTAAAGTTTTTAAGGCTTTTTTAGCAAGTTTCTTATAGGCACTGTCTTCTTCAATTTTTGCAAGTAAACACCATAGATCCCAAAATACAACACCATCTTTACCAAGGATGTTTCTATGAATGATTCGCTTTTTCCCCAATCATTGAAAAATTTACAAGTTGCTAAAAGTTTTAATCCTTTCAAAGACCATGAGCACTGCAAGAGCATGCTTGAGCAGCACAAATTATCTGAAACTGAATTTCAGAAAATCCTCGAAATTCTTGGTAGAAGCCCGAGCCTTGCAGAATTGGGCGTATTCTCTGCTATGTGGAGCGAGCACTGTAGTTACAAATCTTCGCGAATACATTTAAAGCGCCTGCCAAGCAGTGGCCCTGATGTAGTGGTGGGCCCTGGAGAGAATGCAGGAGTGGTCAGAGTCTGGAATCAACTTTGTGTTGCTTTTAAAATGGAAAGCCACAACCACCCTAGCTTTATTGACCCTTACCAAGGAGCGGCAACTGGGGTTGGCGGGATCCTCCGGGATGTTTTCTGTATGGGGGCTCGTCCAATTGCTAACCTGAATTCCCTTAGGTTTGGAGAGAAAGCCCACCCTAAGACACAATGGCTTGCATCTGGAGTTGTCAAGGGAATCGGTGATTATGGCAACTGCATTGGCGTCCCGACTGTAGGAGGCAGTGTAAGTTTTGACAGTTCCTACAATGGAAACATACTTGTCAATGCTATGACTGTAGGCATCATCCATGAAAATGCCATCTTCAAAGGACACGCTTCAGGGGAAGGTAATTTAGTTATCTATGTAGGCTCAGCAACCGGGCGTGATGGCATCCATGGCGCAACGATGGCCTCTGACAGTTTCGACTCAGAAGATGCTTCAGAACGCTCTGCAATACAGGTTGGTGATCCTTTCTGTGAAAAACTATTACTTGAAGCTACGCTAGAAGCTTTAAAGAATAATCTAGTTGTCGGCATCCAAGACATGGGTGCTGCAGGCTTAACATCGTCTCTTTTCGAAATGGCAGACAGGGGGAATAGCGGCCTGCTCATTGACCTGGAAAAAGTTCCTGTAAGAACAACAAAAATGAGTGCCTACGAATTACTGTTATCTGAGTCACAGGAACGAATGGCCATGGTTGTAGAAGAGCATAAATGGCCACAGCTTAAACGCATCTTTGATAAGTGGCAGCTGTCTCATGCAATAATAGGCAAAGTAACAGATTCTGGCAGAGTTAAAGCGATTTACAAAGGTGTGATCGAGCTAGATGTTCCTGTAAGCCCACTAGCAGCAAACGCCCCTTGTTACGACCGGCCAAGAAAACTATGCCACACTCTTCCTCAAAAATGCTCCAGTGAAGAATTTATGAGCCAGATTAGCAAAGAGTTCTATAGCTTCAAACCTAATGACTTACTAAAACTTATGATCGCACAAATGCATGACAGCTCTTGGGTTTATAGTCAGTATGACCATCACATCGGTAACAAAACAGTGCTAGGGCCATCAGAGCAGGGATCTGCAATCCTATGGCTTGATCCACAAAATCATGACCTTGGAGAAATTAAAGACCTTCCTCCTTACTTAGGAATAGCCGCGAGCACAGCATGCCTAGAATCCTACTGTAGGATCGATCCCATGTTAGGAGCAGCTCACAGTGTCATGAAAGCAGCTCGATCAATTATAGCTACCGGAGCTAAACCTCTAGCGATCACAGATTGCTTAAATTACGGCAATCCTTGCGACCCTGAAGTCATGGAAAGTTTCGCTCAGGGTGTAGATGGAATCAAACTAGCATGTGACCTGTTAGAGATACCAGTAGTCAGTGGAAATGTAAGTCTCTACAACGAGACTGATGGCAAAAGCATAGCCCCAACTCCCATGATTGGTATGGTAGGAAAGATTCATGATGTTAGAAAAGCTATACCTGCAAACCCAGATAAAATAGGGGACCTATACCTTTTGGGGCCGAGGAAAAAGTCCTTGATCTTTTCTGGCTCGAGCTTAGTCAAAGCCCTACAAATTTCATCACAAATGAGTCAATTAGCACCAATAATATGGGATTGCGAACTAGAATCCATGTCTATCATCCAAAAATTGGTTGCAAAAGATGCTTTAATTGCTGCGCGTGATCTCGGTGGCGGGGGTGCACTAGGCACAAGTCTTAAAATGGCGCTACAATCACCCTTTGGCTTAGAGTGGGACAACCCTCTGCACCCTGAGGCATTCTGTGAAGAACCAGCTAGCTATCTCCTGGTTAGTAAGAAAGAATTGACTCTAAAAGAGCTCGGTTTTTCTCGTTCAAGTTTTTGCAAACTTGAAAAAATAGGTGCCATTTCAAAACAAGAGAGTATTGTGATTGCGGGTTCAAGCTTCAACAAGAAGGAACTAGTTATGCTCTATAAGGAACAATCCTTTTAAGAGCCTCTTTCAAGAGACAAGCTCATCCCAGCTTATTCATAAATTTAGGAAAGATCTCATGCTAGATGAAGAGACATGGAATGAAGAATGCGGAGTTGTAGGGATCATTGGAAGTAAAGATGCTGCACAAGCTTTATACCTTGGCCTATATGCCCTTCAACATCGTGGCCAGGAAGCTTTTGGCATCACAACTTTCGAAGATAAAGAAACTTACATAGAACCTAGAGACCACAAAGCTCTAGGCACTGTCTCGGATAGCGTCCAGGAAGAAGCTCTTCAAAGTTTACAAGGTGACTTAGGAATAGGCCATGTGCGCTATTCAACCCAAGGTGGCCAGCTGGTACAAAACATTCAACCCTTTATTTTTAGAACTCCTCATCACGGCCCGGTGGCTATTGCCCATAATGGCAATTTGACTAATGCAGCTATTCTTAGAAAATCACTTGAAGAAAGTGGAAGTATCTTTACAACCACGACAGACTCAGAGGTATTTATCCACCTGCTAGCTAAAAGCCGGAAATCTCGTTTAAGAGAAAGAATTTCTGAAGTGATGGAGCAAGTTCGAGGAGCTTACGCACTTACAATTATCGCAAAAGATAGACTCTATGGAATTAGAGACCCATTTGGCTTTCGTCCGCTTGTTTTAGGGAAAAAAGGCCCCGCCTGGATGCTAGCCAGTGAGACCTGTGCTTTAGATTTAGTAGGTGCAGCTTTTGTTCGAGAGGTAGAGCCAGGAGAAGTGATACGCCTGTCTCGCGCAGGGATCGAATCATTTTATCCTCTTCCCAAGCCAGAGACAAAAGCAAGTTGTGCGTTCGAACCCATATACTTTTCTCGGCCAGACAGTAGAATCTCCAACCAATCTATCTACGAGCTCCGTAAACGCATGGGAGAAGTACTTGCTGAAGAATCTCCTGTCGAAGCAGACCTCGTACTAGCTGTACCTGACTCTGGGGTTCCTATGGCAATTGGTTATTCCCAAAACTCCGGAATTCCGATGGAGCTTGGTCTAGTACGAAACCACTACGTGGGAAGAACATTTATTGATCCATACCAATCAAAAAGAGATTTTGGAGTTAAGCTTAAGTTAAATCCAGTGAAGTCTGTACTTAGAGATAAGCGGATTATTGTTATAGATGATTCTGTTGTCCGAGGCACCACCTGTGTGAAGATTGTCCAAATGCTTAGAAATGCAGGTGCAAAAGAAATTCATTTTCGGGTTGGCTCTCCTCCCATTACCCATTCCTGTTATTATGGGGTTTCAACTCCTGATAGAAAAAAGCTCTTAGCTGCCCAAAAAACCCTTAAAGAAATTTGTGAAATGTTAGATGCAGATACCATGGCTTACCTAAGTGTCGAGGGACTAAAAAAAGCTCTTCACCCATCAAATAGCAATGACTACTGTTATGCCTGTTTCACCGGTAGGTATCCGGAAAAAATATTTTGTGATATTCCCGAACAACCCACTGATTCTGTTAACTTTGTATAATTGAAATTGGTAAAAGAAGGCACTAAATTGAAAAATATAAAACTGTACACCTACAAAAATTGTCAAACGTGTAAGAAAGCGATTAAATTCCTCGACAACCTGAAGCTTTCTTTTACAGAAATTGCCATTGATACGACACCACCCTCTAGTGAGGAACTCAGACTAGCTCTTAAACAGAATGATGGAAAAATGAAGAAGCTTTTTAATACTTCTGGCCAATTATACCGAGAATTAGGCTTATCTAAAAAGCTTGAAGAAATTAACCAAGAAAACGCAATTAAGCTGCTTCAAGAGCATGGAATGCTGGTTAAGAGACCCTTTCTTTCTATAAACTCTGAGTATACGGCTGTAGGTTTTAAGGAATATGTCTGGAGAACTCTGATAAAATAGGAAATATAGACAGACTTTCATCCATGAGGTAAGGTCATGGCCCGGAATCTTATGGATTAGAAACACTTACACGGTACCCTGGGAATAGATTATGAGAAATGATGGGCGCTCCGCCAGCCAATTACGGCCACTGAGAATAACTCCTAACTTCACTAAAAACCCAAATGGAAGCGTACTTATTGAAACGGGAGAAACTAGGGTACTATGTACCGTAAATGTAGAAGATTCAGTCCCTAATTGGATGCGCAATAGCAAGCCTCCTAAAGGATGGCTAACTTCAGAGTATTCTATGCTACCAAGTTCAACCCACTCTCGAACAAAACGAGAACGAGGTCATATTGGTGGCCGGACCCAAGAAATACAGCGCTTAATCGGAAGAAGCTTAAGAGGTATCATGGATTTCAGCAAATGTCCTGATATGACCTTTATGGTGGATTGTGACGTACTTCAAGCTGATGGCGGAACAAGAACTGCCGCGATTACTGGAGCTTATGTTGCTCTCAAAATCGCTGTAGATAAGCTCCTTAGGAGTGGTAAACTGAAGAAGAACCCTTTAATTGATGGGGTTGGAGCTGTTTCTGTAGGTCTTATTAAAGACGAAGTGTATGTTGATCTCGACTACAAAGAGGATAGCAACGCTGACACTGATATGAACGTGGTAATGACCCATAGCGGAAAATTTTTAGAAGTTCAAGGGACTGCTGAAAAAGCTAGTTTTGACAAAGAACAGGTTTGCCAAATATTAGACTCTGCACAAGAGGCCTTGAAAAGTTCTTTTGAACTTCAAAACTTAGCTGCAGATGGTCAAACAGTAGAATCCTAAAAGCTATCCTAAGTTAATTCAGCCATTAGATACCCCATCTTGACTTTTTTAAAAAAGACTTTTAGCATGACCCGTCTTATTGCGTGTGTATTTTTCAAGTTTTTCAATGAAAAAACCACCCAATAGCATGGTTTTTTTGTGATTGTAGGAATGCTATGCAGAATGTATAGCATTTATAACAGGCAACGTTGGTATAGATAATTTGAGCTGCCATGTCCGAATCATTGGCAATCTTTATTTTGTGGAGAAATATAATGTCCGAATCAGTAGAAGATAAGGTGAAGACAATAATAGTCAATCAGCTAGGTGTTGAAGAAAGCTCTGTAGTTGCGAAGGCTAAATTCATAGAAGATCTAGGAGCTGATTCCTTGGATATTGTAGAGTTAGTGATGGCTATGGAAGAAGCTTTTGGAATAGATATTCCTGACGAAGAAGCTGAAAATATTCGCACGGTTGACGACGCAGTCAACTTTGTCAAAAAAGTTGAAGAAGTGTAAATAAACTTATACACCTTCCTAAAGCACAAATAACAGCTATTCTCAATCGGCTGGAGGACAAATTGGTTTTTAGTAAGCTTGGAATAGCCTCTGATCACGCCGGTAAAGATTTGAAAAAAACCGTCTCCGAGTTCCTCGTCCAACAGGGTATTGAACTTATCGACTATGGAGTCGATTATCAGGTTACAGAATCTGTAGATTACCCTGATTATGGCATGCAGCTGGCAAAAAATTTATTCAAAGGACAGATCAATGGTGCTATAGCCATTTGTGGCACAGGCATAGGTATGTGCATCACCACAAATAAATTTCCCAAGGTTAGAGCCTGTTCTGTATGGGATGAATACAGTGCCAGAATGAGTCGAGAGCACAATGATAGCAACTGCTTATGCCTCGGATCACGAACTCTCAATCCTTTCCGAGCTTTAGACATCGTAAAAATATGGATAGAAACTCCATTTATTGGTGACCGCCACCAATTGCGGCTAGATAAAATAAAAAGCATCGAACAAGAAAATTTCAAGACGAGCTAGAAGGAGCAGAACCTTGATTAAACCCTGGGAAGTCCTCAGTTCTTATGATGACGAAGTCTTTAAGCTAATAGAAGCGGAGTTCACGCGCCAATCTGAAGGTATAGAGTTAATTGCCTCGGAAAACTTCGCATCGCCGCAGCTTATCTCTTGTATGGGCAACATCATGACAAATAAGTACGCAGAAGGACGACCTGGAAAGCGTTACTATGGTGGTTGTAGTGAAGTCGACAAGCTAGAAAACCTTGCGATCGAAAGAGTTTGCCAGCTTTTTGATGCAAAATTCGCTAATGTTCAACCTCATTCCGGCGCGCAAGCAAATGCAGCGGTTTTGCTGGCTCTTGCTGAAAAAGGCGACCGAATCCTCGGTATGGACCTATCCCATGGCGGCCATTTAACTCATGGTTCCAAGGTTAATTTTTCTGGGCGCCTGTACGAATCTCATTTCTATGGTTTGAACCCCAAAACTGGGGTACTTGATATGGAACAGGTCTTAGCAAAAGCTAAAGAGGTAAAGCCAAAAATTCTTATTGCTGGCGCAAGCGCGTATGCTAGGACTCTTGATTTCAAAAGATTTAGAGAAATTGCCGACGAAACCGGAGCTCTCTTACTTGTAGATATGGCCCATATAGCCGGATTAGTTGCTGCTAAGTGCCACCCTAGCCCAATCCCTTATGCTCACGTTGTAACTTCGACGACTCATAAAACTCTTAGAGGTCCAAGAGGTGGAATCATCCTATGGAATGACGAAAAACTATCGGCAGACCTCAATAAAGGGGTTTTTCCCGGCACCCAAGGAGGACCACTAGAACATATCATTGCAGCAAAGGCTGTATGTTTTAGGGAAGCAATGACCCAGGAGTTTGTGCATTATCAGAAACAGGTGCTGAGCAATACGAAAACTATAGCCAACTCCCTTCTGAACTCTGGTTTTAACTTGGTTTCAAGTGGAAGTGACAACCACCTCGTTCTCGTGGATCTATCCAATTCTGATATTAGCGGTAAGCAGCTTGAAGAGGGCTTAGAAAAAGTAGCAATAACTTTAAATAAGAACACAGTACCAAACGAGAGTCGTAGCCCTTTCGTTACCAGTGGAGTTAGAATCGGAACCCCAGCTGTTACGAGCAGGGGTATGAAAGAATCTGAAATGGAAAAGATAGCAGGCCTCATTAAAGAGGTTTTCGTTGCAATTGAAACAGGTCGAGAAGACAAGTTCAAAGACATTAAAAGCAGAGTTATGGGCTTAGCTACTGCCTTTCCTCTATACCCAGAATGGTTACCATCATGAAATGCATTCGCTGTGGCTGCGATGAGACAAAAGTTTTGGAAAGCCGGCTCACCAATGATGGGAGAAGCGTGCGCCGAAGACGTATTTGTCGAAATTGCGAAAATCGCTTCACTACCTACGAAAAAGAAGAAATTTTAGAAATTTATATTAAAAAAAAGGATGGTCACGTTCAGCCTTATCAGCGTGAAAAAGCACTAAGATCAATCCAAATCGCATGCCAAAAGCGCAAAATAAAAATTGAAGAAATAGAGTTCATGCTGAGACGCGTAGAAGCAAAACTTCAAGAAATAGGCGAAAGGATCGTTCCTAGTAGACAGCTAGGCGAGTTAATCATGGAAGGCCTCTACAAACTTGATCTTGTTGCATATGTTAGGTTTGCATCAGTTTATAAAGATTTTACAGACCCCAACGAATTCTATTCGATCCTCAAATCTATCAATCACCCAGAATCTTCCAACCTTAGACCAAATTGAGACACTATGTTTACTGGACTAATAGAATGCACCGGGCTCGTAGTTTCTATTGAAACCACTTCCACGCCCAATCAAATCAGCGCAAAATTAAGTATATCAGAGCACCTTTGTTCTGAAGCTAAGCAAGGTGATAGCATTGCCATCAACGGCTGCTGCCTCACAGTCAGTGACCTAACTGACAACAGAATACTAAGTTTTGATATCAGTCAGGAAACTCTGAACTGTACCGGACTTGGAAGCTTATCAAAAGGCGATAAGGTCAATATGGAACGCTCGATGCAGCTGAGTTCACGCCTAGATGGACATATTGTCAGTGGACACATTGATGGCAAAGCAACTGTTTGCCTTCTAGAAAAGTGCCATGACTACTGGCGGATAGGGGTATCAATTCCTAGTTCTCAAGCTGCAAACATTATTGACAAAGGCTCAATATGTATTGATGGAGTGAGCCTAACCATCAATAAAATCATAGATAATAAAAATAGTACCACCATTGAACTCATGTTGATTCCAACCACAATTGCAAAGACAAATTTAGCCCAGCTCGAAATAGATAAGGTGGTAAATGTAGAATACGACTTGGTAGGTAAGTATATTAGGAGACAGGCTCAGTTGAGCCTGTAAAAATTATTCTTCAAATTGATCAACACTCCCACAGGTACACATAAAATTTCTATCCCCAAAAGCCTCATCAACCCTGGAAACAAAAGGCCAAAATTTGAGCTGTTTTTGCTCTGAAGTAGGGAAGCAGGCTGTGCTACGTGAATATGGTTTATCCCACTCTTCACATAGACTTTGAACTGTATGAGGTGCATTTTTCAAAGGATTGTCTTGCTGATTCCATGCCCCCGTTTCAATTTGTCTAATCTCCTCTCTAATTTTAAGCATTGCATTACAGAACCGATCAATTTCGGTAATGCTTTCACTCTCTGTAGGCTCAATCATCAAAGTTCCTGGAACAGGGAAAGCCATAGTGGGTGCATGAAAATTATAGTCCATCAAGCGCTTAGCGATATCGACCACTTCTATTCCAGCACTTGCTTTAAATGGCCTGATGTCGATGATGCATTCATGAGCCACAAGACCATTAACTGCCCGGTAGAGTATTGGATAAGCTGACTCCAATTTCTTAGCAATATAATTGGCATTAAGGATTGCGACTTGGCTAGCTTGCTTCAATCCCTCAGAGCCAAGAAGTTTCATATACATCCAAGAAATGGGCAATATTCCAGCACTTCCATAGGGAGCCGCAGAAACAGGACCAATCCCACGAACTCCACCTGTCGGATGCACAGGATGAGATGGTAGATATTGAGTTAAATGACTTTTTACAGCAATAGGTCCCATGCCAGGACCTCCTCCACCATGAGGAATTGCAAAAGTTTTATGAAGGTTTAGGTGGCAAACATCAGCACCAAAAAAACCAGGAGCGCATAAACCAATTTGTGCGTTTAAATTGGCCCCGTCCAAATAAACCTGCCCTCCGTGCTCATGAATGATTTGGCAAACTTCCTTGATACTTTCTTCAAAAACTCCGTGAGTAGAAGGATATGTCACCATTATGGCACCAAGATGTTCATGGTACTTAGTTGCTTTTTGTTTTAGGTCTCTCAAATCAATATTACCAGCCTCATCACACCTCACACCTATCACTTTAAAGCCAGCAAGTTGTGCGCTAGCCGGGTTTGTGCCGTGAGCAGATCGGGGTATTAGACAGACATTGCGGTGTCCTTGGCCTTTATCCTGCAGATAAGCCTTGATTACAAGCAAACCTGCATATTCACCTTGGGCACCTGAATTTGGTTGCAAAGAAACACCATCAAAACCAGTTACTTCAGCCAACATTTGGACAAGGTTTTCACACAGCTCCTGATACCCCTGTGTTTGCTCTTTTGGAGCAAATGGATGCAATTGACTAAACTCAGGCCAACTAATGGGCGCTAATTCACATGCTGCATTTAATTTCATCGTACATGACCCTAGAGGGATCATAGCAGTAGTCAGCGACAAATCTCGTTGTTCAAGTTTCTTAATATAGCGCATCAACTCAGTTTCAGAGCGATGCATTCTAAAAACCGGATGCTGTAGAAACCTACTTGACCTTACGGCAAACTCAGGAAAACGACGCTCTGAAGATTTTGCTAGCTGCACTGCGTCAGGTATTTTACCATCTGGCTTTTTAAAAACATTCCATAGCGTTTTTACTGAGTCTAGGTCTGTGCTTTCATCAAAAGTAATTGAAATTCCGCTTTCCTCAATCTGCCGGAGGTTAATTTTATTAGCTAAGGCAGCTTCGAAAATTGCTTTACTTTCAGTCTTTGACAGGCTTATTAGAATAGTATCAAAGAATTCTTTATGCTTTAACTTGTAGCCCATCTGAACAAGTCCCAAGGACAAGAGGTCTGTTAAAGCATGAATACGATTAGCAATTGAACTTATACCTTCACTTCCATGATATACAGCATACATGCTAGCCATATTTGCCAGTAAAGCCTGGGCCGTGCAAATATTACTCGTCGCTTTTTCACGACGAATATGCTGCTCTCTGGTTTGCAGAGCTAGACGATAAGCTGGTTTTCCTGACGCATCTTTTGACACCCCGACAATCCTACCTGGGACTTTTCGTTTAAATTCATCTCGAGTCGCAAAAAAGGCAGCATGTGGACCACCATAGGCCAGAGGCACCCCAAATTTTTGCGTATTTCCGACTGCAATATCAGCTCCTAATTCTCCTGGAGGGACTAACAAAGCTAGAGCAAATATATCGGAACACATGCAAACTAAAGCATCCTGTTCATGTGCTTTTTTAACAAAATCACGGTAATCCTCAATGGATCCTTCGGTATCTGGATAGCTTAAAAGCACTCCAAAAACAGCTGAATCGAACTGGAAAAGCTGATGTTCACCAACTATCACATCTAAGCCCATCGCTTCAGCCCGACCTTTTACAACTTCTATAACCTGTGGGTGACACTTTGCTGAGATAAAATATGCCTTTGAGCCATCAGAATTATTCAAACTATGACTCATACACATAGCTTCAGCAGCAGCAGTTGCTTCATCAAGCAAAGAAGCATTAGCAACTGGCAAGCCAGTTAGGTCTGAAACCATCGTCTGAAAATTTAGAAGAGATTCAAGCCTACCTTGAGATATTTCAGGCTGGTAAGGAGTATATTGTGTATACCAACCAGGATTTTCCAATATATTTCTTTGAATCGCAGCAGGGGTAATAGCATTGCCATAACCCATCCCAATCCAATTTGTATAAATTTTATTTTTCTTAGCTAATTTACGAAGCTCTCTCAACGCTTCTACTTCACTTAGCTCCGAACCTAAGGCTAGTGGTTGCTCTAACTTTATGGATTCAGGAACTGCCTCAGACGTTAGCTCGTCTAGAGTATTCATGCTTAGGAACTGAAGCATTTTCTTCCGTTCACTTACATTTGAGCCAATATGGCGATCAGCAAAACGTTCCTTCCACGTACCTTTATTTATTAATGTCATAAAAACCTCTAAGAAAAACTGACAAGATCAACGTGACACATCCTCAATATTAGTATGGCTGAATCATATCAAAAAAAAGGTAGGAATGTCAGAACTTGTTAACCCCATTTATCCAGGAATTTTTATATCTCTATGATTTTTACTCACCACAATATGCTCCAAACCTTCCCCATTCAATTCGCGAAAAAGGGCCTCAACGATGCTAACACTTCGATGACGGCCACCGGTACAACCTATGCCCACCCGAAAATAATGCTTCCCTTCGTTTAAATACTGGGGAAGAATCCATTTATGCCAGTCTATGATCTTCTTAAGTAGCTGATCTGCATTCTCATCCATAAGTACGTAATCTTGGACTTCCTGAGTAAGTCCTGTTTTATCCTTAAGTTCAGGAATAAAGTATGGATTTTTAAGAAAACGTACATCAAAGAGGCTATCTGCTGGCCAGCATTGTCCGTATTTAAATCCAAAACTGGTCAGCATCACATAGAGATTTCTTTGGACAACGTCATCCTTATAGCGATGTTCTATCATCCGGGTTAGCTGATGGGGTGAAAGTTGACTAGTATCAACCACAATATCAGCTTTTTTCTCCAAAGAAGATTTTAAATCTTTCTCAAACGCAAAGGCTTCTTGAAGCCTTCTACCTTCTTTCAAAAAATAGTGGCGTCGCCTATTCGCTGAATACCGTAATTCGAGAACCGAATCTTCAGCAGTAAGAAATAGAATATCTAAGCGGTAGTTTGTCATTAACTGGGAGTGTAATTCCAGAAAAGCATCGATATCTCGAGCTGCTCTTACGTGAATACCAAAAGCAACCCCACCCTGTGATATAATAGTTTCCTTTTCGATAAGCTGAAGTGTCGGTTTGATCATTTCCAGAGGCAGGTTGTCAATGCAATAGACTCCAGAGTCTTCCAAAGCATTAATACCTGTCTTTAGTCCCGCTCCAGAGATACCAGTTACAAAAATAATCAAAGGCTTTTGTTTTACACTCATCTGGCTCACTCTTTATCTCTAAAAGTACTTTTTTCTTTTACTAGACGGCAAAATACCCAACTGTTCTCGATACTTAGCGACAGTTCGGCGTGCAAGCTTAACACCTTTTTCTTCCAGTATTGCAACAATTTTCTGATCTGAATATGGCTTTTGTGGACTTTCACCATCTACTATCTCTTTAATCATAACCTTTACCGACTCGCTTGCGACATCTCCACCCCCAGCCCTAGCAACCGAACTATTAAAGAAATATTTTAACTCAAAGATCCCTCTTGGGGTGTGAACATACTTACTAGTTGTCACCCGACTAATCGTCGATTCATGCATGCCAATATCTTCTGCAATATCACGTAAAACCATAGGCTTCAAAAACTGAACCCCTTTCTCAAAGAAATCCTTTTGTTTTTCCACAATACATTCAGTGACTTTAAAAATAGTTTTTTGTCTTTGTTGAATACTCTTTATTAACCATTGTGCAGACTTCAGCTTTTCTTGCACATACTCCTTGTCTTTCCCAACAGTTCGGTCTTGAGCAATTTCTTTATAGAAGCTATTGATTCTAAGGTTTGGCAAACCATCATCGTTTAAACTAACAATCCATTTTCCTGACATCTTAAAAACATAAACATCTGGTATTACATGGTAGGTCGGATCTCCTCCAAACTCTCTCGCTGGTATCGGATCTAGCTCCGCAATAGTCGCTGCATTTTTAACCACCTCATCCAAGCTGATTTTCATTGACTTTGCAATTAAGGAATAATTTCTCGTTTCCAGCTCTTTCATATGCGAGCCAACGATTTTTTCTACAAGTCCATTCTTAAGGTGGTGCTCTCGAATTTGAATTAACAAACATTCCTGCAAATTTCGAGCTGCAATTCCTGGAGGGTGAAATCGTTGTATGGTATCTAAGACCCCTTCAGCAAAATCAGAATCAATTTCTTGCTCTCTACAAAACTCATCCCAATCTAAGTCCAAATAGCCCTTTTCCGACAAATTACCTATGAGAACGGCTGCTAAATTTTTTTCTTCCTGATCAAGATCAGACTCTCCAATCTGAGTCATCAGATGTTCTGTAAGGCTTTTTCGATTGCTAGATAGATTTTCATAGTTGGGGTGTTCATCGTCATGACTTTTTTTGCTTACTGAAGCTGGTTGGCTTGAAGCTTCCTGTACCCTAGACAAAGCTTCCCAGTCTATCTCCTTTTTCTCTCCCTCTGAAACATCATCCACTATACTTGAAACAGAACTGAGCTGATCTTGCATAGCATCATCAGAGGTTCTTTCAACTGCATCTTTCTCAGCACTCTCCTGATTATCTGAAGCTTCCTCAAGAATAGGGTTCTCTGCAAGCTGCTGAGAAACAAATTGCTCTAGCTCTATTCTCGACAGCTGTAAAAGTTTGATTGCTTGCTGCAACTGCGGAGTCATAAGCAGCTGCTGAGAAAGTTTTAAGCTTTGCCGTAAATCCAGAGCCATACATCTCTCCGATTGTTTGTCCAAACAGCTATAATATACAGGTAAGAAATGCGAACCGAAAGTAGGCTTTAGAAATATTTATAAATGCTATAATTTAAACTTTTCACCGAGGTAGGTCTCTCGTACAATCTGATTTTTTGAGATTTCATCAGGATTTCCATGAGCAATTATTTGTCCTGCAGAAAGCACGTATGCCCTTCCGCAACTACCAAGAGTTTCCCGCACGTTATGATCGGTAATCAATACACCAAGACCTTCATACCTTAAAGACTCAATAATACCTTGAATTTCCTGGACTGTAACAGGATCTACTCCAGCGAAAGGTTCATCAAGCAAAAGAAACTTAGGCCTAATAATTAGTGATCGTGCTATTTCAACCCTTCGGCGTTCTCCACCAGAAAGAGCGGCCCCTAGTGATTTGGCGATGTGTCCAATCTGAAACTTACCAAGAAGGTCTTGTAAGAGTTTCTTTCTTTCGTTCCTTGGTACATTCGTGACTTCCATAATAGCAAGCAGATTATCTTCAACACTCAATTTTTTGAAAATCGACATATTCTGAGGAAGATAACTGATACCCTGTTTAGCTCTAAGGTGCATCGGCATCCCTGTGATTCGATTTTGTTCTAAATAAACCTCGCCAGAGCCTGGGAAAAGTAAACCGACAACCATATAGAAACTTGTGGTTTTGCCTGCTCCATTAGGACCTAGCAAACCAACTACTTCCCCAGTTTTTACACTAAAGGATACCGATTTTACGACTTCCCTGCCTTTAAAAGCCTTGCATATCTTTTCTGCTCGCAACGTTTGAACCAAGTTTCATCCTTCTAACGCAATCAACCCGACATTCCTAGACTTTTCATTCCTCGGATGCGGAGTCCTGATTTTCTTGGGGCTTAACAACACCTTTGACTTTACTTGCTTTTAGACGCCCTGTTTTGAGATCATATATAATAACCTGTCCCCTAATCACATCTTCCCCCCTAATGAGCTTGGCCTTGTCTATTAACTCTACGGTTTGATTGATCGCATGGAACTCTGCAATTTGACTATATGCTCTAATTAGCTCTCCTGTCTGTGGATCGACCTTTGACATTTTAACAGAACCCTTAGCGATAACTTTCTTTACTTCATCACTTTTAGTATCAAATAGAACTTTGGCATTTTCTGCTTCGAGATTAAAATCGCCCTGGCTTACCTTGACATTCTGATGGAGTTCTATGGTTCCTAGGCGCTTAATACCAGAAAGTTGATCACCCTCAAAAATAACAGGAAGCTTCTTTTCGCCTTCTCTTGGCTGTTGATTGTTGAAAGGCTTAGCTGTTTTTTGATCCTTTTTAGAGGTTTCCTTCTCTAGTTTAGAAGGCTTCGCATCCTTGTTTGGGAGTTTTGAAGGTTCATTCTTGTCACCTTGCTGAAGAATTATTGTATCCTGCTGAAGCATTTTTTGCTTCTGTTTAGTATTCAAGCTTGGGATAGGTTGGGCTTGCTTTTGCAGGTTATCGGGTTCCAGATCCTCAAGATCATCGGTTAAATCTGCAATCGCCATTTGCTCACAAAGAGGCAAAAAACAAATGAAAAGAGGAATGAGCACATTTCTAATCATTAGGTTTATGCATTCCTCGAACTTTACCATAAACATCCAATACTTCCTCTTTCAGGAACAATCTGAAACCCTCTTTGCCAGTAAACCAGCGATTTGGTCCATCCACCCTAACAAATTGGGTACCTGCTATCTTCTCATCCCTTGTTGTATACTCAGCTTCTTCAGTCTGAAGCAAGTGGTCGCTGTAATCGATTTCAACAAAGCCAGATAGCGTAGCTCGTTCCAATTCAGCCTGCTTCATCAATTCTTCTAAGTTGTCAGATTGGAAATAAGCTGTTGCTTCATAGGCTCTCACAACTTGTTTTTTTTCATTACTAAGCTTCCACCCTTCAATACTACCCGAAAGCTCAACCTTATTTGGAGCAAGAAAGGCTCCATGTGCTGCGGTTAAAGAGCTATGCTGCAGTTGCCCCTCATACCTTCTTAAATGAAAGTCATCCATGATGACACGCGGCTTTAAGTGTGAAGGAGCTTTTTCTATATTTTCCCTCAAAGAACTCGTATCTCTTTCCAAAAAAATCCAAATTGAAAAGCCAAAACATCCCAAAAATAGCACAATGATAAAGGTCTTAACCATAGTCACCCTAAAAAGCTAAGCGCTGCTTTAAATTTACACCCTTACCCAGTTTATTTCCAGGTCGCCATTATGAAATCTATCCCTACTCTTAAAAAGAGGCTTATGACCCCTCTCTTTTTAATAAGTGGCTTAGTGAGGGTGGATCAGACTGATTGCAACGAGCTAGGTAAGATTGAAAGGTCCTTAGTGAGGCAAGTTTATGTTAAATTCCCCAAAAAAACTATCTTTCTCCGAAAAGAGAACAAAGCAATTAATTTAAGAAATAATGCTAAAACCTCCAACGCCCTAGTAGATAAATTGAATACTGGCTCATACTGGTCAGAGTCGAAGAATCATCGAAAAAACTATGTTTTCCATAAGACCATCCTGCCCCCCATTCCAATTGTTGAGCACCTAGGTTCTGAAATGTTCCCCAAATTAACTTCCATCCAAGGGAAGAGCGAATCAAATGAGTCTGGTTTCCATAGCCGACCCGGCCTAGGGACAATGGAGTTAAATTGAATTCAAGAAACCAGTCATAGGGTAAGCCGGTTTCTTGCATAGCAAATTGCCCCTTTACCCCTAAAAAGATCCCTCCTAAGATCGCATCAAATCCGCCAAACCCCTCATTATTAACTCCCATGCCAGTAAAAGCAGCATGTCCGCCAGCCATCAACTTTTGGACTAAACCGTCCAATAAATAATGCTCATCTTCCCAATAGAGACGAGCATGTCCATCATAACCAATATATGCTCCCCGGTTCCGCTGGGTTTTACCAAGGCCAAGGCCACCTCCGAGTCCATATTTTATATAGGGCATAATACGACGCGTAATCCTTGCACCTACCGTATTCATAATATGGTACCAACTAAGTTTCGAACCAGTGCTACCAGGTCCAGTGTAACTCCAGCCCCACTGTCCGATCGAAACTGAGAGATCGTCTGCAAGACTAGTTAAGTAATCATTAAAATCTTTACCCTGACCAGCTGCAGCTTTGCTTTGAGAGCCCTTCTTCGAATCTTGATCTGATGCAAGCCATTCAGCAGGGGAGGAGAATCCAGGAGGCAAAGGAATTTCAGCCTGATCTTTAGCTGGTGATGTCTTTTCTGATTCAGCTTGACTGTAGAGAGGCGGTACGACAATTTTTTTGTCTGAACCTCGAGGAACAACTGTTTTTTGGACTCGCGTAAACCTTAATCTCGTCAGCAAATCCTCCGACTTCGCACCATCCCCTATTTCGACTGAGTCTTCTTTTACTAGTTGCACTAGCCTAGCTATGGCGACATTTTCCTTAGATTCGACAATCCGTGCCTTGCCAAGCTTTTTGGTCGAGAACGATCTCCATGTGTGTAAAGCAGGATGTAAAGCTTTAATCTTCACTCTGATTAAATCGAGCTCATCCCCAACCTGGAGGCCTTGATTAAAACCACCTGAAAGGGTCAGATACTTTCCTTGAACAGAGGTAACGCTGACATCAATTGGAATTCGATTGACTAATCGATAAACTAGACCACTCATCCAATCTGATACAGCTTCATAGCTGCTCAATATAAAATATCTTCTAAGCCATTTTTCACTTTCTTGGAGCATAGGCTTGAGGTCTGGACCTATAATCCTGACAGTAAACACAAGTATGTCACCATTTAGAGCAACATTGAGGTGAGCAAATGCAGACAAAGCATACTCTTCAATGAGTTCCTTACGACCTGCATAACTTTGCCAAAGCTCATTAATGAGCTCATCGTGCAAAATATGAAAACGAGAGGAATTGCGAACAGCTTCTGAAAATGCCGTTTTGATATGTTCAGTCTTACGGTTAAGATCTTCATCTTCAGTAAAACTAAGGGATAAGTTGAGCGGAACTACACCTAGATTCTGTAATACCGGTAGCTTTTCACCTAGCCGGACCACCCCAAAAGATGTACTAGTAAGGGTCAATACAAGTAGGCTATGAAGGAGAATAAAAGGCCAATAAGAACAGTGAATCTGCCTATATTTTCTCGATCGAGTGATTATGACCATCAAAGCATATACGCCTTTTCACATTTTCTACGATCGTCTCAAGGTGAACGGGTCTTTTCCAAATAAAGTAAAGATTTTTTATAGTTTCAAGTGTAAATTCATGCTTTAAATCCGTATTTTCGTGAAGGTGCCTGAGAAGCAATTCTCCGCGATTACGGAAATTGCCATCTTCCACTCGGATACGAGGATTTCCAAAATTAGTAAGCTGCTGGAGGAGTTGTTGCTTGATCTGATTGAAATCCCGGCTGGCAATCACATATTTACCAGTTCGCGGATCAAAGTCATAAATAAACATTTTAGTCTTATGACAAAAGTCTTCGTCCAGAAATTCGTCAATAAAAGTTAAATCATTATGGATTCGACGCACCTCAAATATTTTTTCTAAACCTAAACCAGCACCAGTATCCCAATTATCACGATCCTTCGGATCCTCACAATGAAGGTAGTCAATGCCAAACCTCCCTTTATTCCAGCGGTCCTCTACATGGCGAAGCAATTCAACCCCAAGTCGATAAGGATTTAGTTGTCCCCCATGACTTGCAACCACACCAGCATAGTGATCGCAATAATCGACAATTTCACTGACCTCTAGTGGAGCTATTTTCGTCATCATTTTGCTATGCCAATAAGTCGCCCACCCTTCATTAAGTATCTTGGTTTGGCCCTGGGGAGCAAAATAGTATGCTTCATCTCTGATAATATTTAGAATTTTCCTCTGCCAAGTTGTGATGGGAGCGAACTCCATGAGAAACTTCAAAACATCAAGCCAGGGGTGTTCTGGAAACTTACTTTGTTTTTGGGCATCAGCCCTGATCTTTTCCCTCTGAGCCTCGAGATAAGTATCAGGGTTCACATAAGTGTCCATATAAGACTTTGACGAAATTTTAGACACCGGTTTTTGACTTAAAAGCTCTTTTTCTTCTTGGGATAATTGTGTGTGATCAGCCTGGAATGGAGAATGCACATCAATTAAGTTTTCGAGGGATAGGCAAACATCAATAAAGTTTTCAACTTCATCATGGCCGACCTCATCAATGAGCTTACGAATCACAGTGGCATGGTTTGCCATTTTATCCAGCATTTTGCGATTTGTCTTGCTGAACCAGTAATTGTTTTTAAAGAAGTCACAGTGTCCATATACATGAGCAATAACGGTCTTTTGAAAGACTAGGCTGTTGGACCTAAGCAAATAAGCATAGCAGGGATCATTATTTATCACCATTTCGTAAATGACTGATAGACCATAAGTATAGCTTTTCGAAAGACGTTCATATTCCATACCCCATCGCCAATGTGGATATCGGGTAGGAAAACCTGCATATGCCGCAACTTCATTTAGTTGCTTATAATCAACCATTTCAAAGACTGTGGTAAAACAGTCCAGTCCAGACTCTCTAGCCTTTTCCGCGAGATTATCTGCAATTTCTTGGAGCTGAGGACTTAGGTTTGTATTATTTATCATCCTTACTTACCTTTTCCTAAAAAGGTCTTGAGTGCTCCCATGATCGCATCTCGATCTTTAATTTGCGCAACAGTTACCTGATCATGAATTTCACCAAACTGCTTGGTAAGATCTCTAAGAAACTGACCAGATCCATAACGAGACTCCACTTGACCATAGCAAAAAAGGTTAGAAACTGGGAGAAGGTTTTTCTCCATAAGCTTCATACATTCTGCTGTATCATTACCAGACCAATTATCACCATCAGAGAAATGAAACAGATAAATATTCCATTCATTTGGAGAAAACTGTTCCTCAATCAACTTAACAGCAAGCTTGTATGCAGAACTGATTAAGGTTCCACCAGACTCTTTGGTTCGGTAGAATGTGTCGTGATCAACTTCTCGTGCTGTTGCATCATGAATGATGTAACGCCTTTCTAGGCCTTTGTATTGATTTGAAAGCCAAGTATCCAACCAAAAACTAGTTAGACGAACAATCTCTTTTTGTTCATCCCCCATGGAACCAGATACGTCCATCATGTATATAATGAGCGCATTGGCAACTGGCTTTTGAATAACGGTAAAGGACCGATAACGTTTATCATCTTTTATGGGAATAACAATCGGATTGTCAGGATCATACTCTCCTGATGAGATGGAACGTTTTAACGCTTCTTTGTATGTCCGCTTAAAATGATGCAGTGACTCTGGGCCTTGTTTCAGAATACCACTGTACCTAACTTCTTCTTCTTCTACATTCTTTTGGCCCTTATTTTCGATGTTTGGCAGTTCAAGCTCTTCACTGAGCATCTGGGCTAGGTCTTCCAAGGTCACATCGACTTCTAGAGAATGTTGCCCTTCTCCCTCTCCTGCCTCGCCTTCGCCCGGTTGGGGTTGACCTTGGCCAACTTCATCTCCGACCTGACCATCACCTTGACCAACACCTGACTTTTCTGAGGAGCCGAAGGAAAACTTGGGAATATCAATTCTCGGCAGAGGTATAGTAATAGCCTTCTTACCTTGTCGACCTATTAAATCCCCACTAGCGATATACTTTTTTAATTCCTGCTTTATCTTTCCTCTGACGATCTTACGGAATCTATTAAGATCCGATTCCATTTTCATAAAAATATGCCTTTCCTATTTTTTCTCTTGGGTGCCACTGTCACCCCGAGCAAAAATGCTGGCGACAAAACTCAATGCGTCGTTTGCACAGATCTCACAGTAACCATAATTTTTAATTAATCTATTCTTGACTACATCGATCTTTGCTTGAGTTTCTTTATCTACAACCGTTGAAACTAAGGTTGTTAATTTGATGGTGTCCTTTTGGTCTTCAAATAATTTGAGCTCTAAAGCTTTATGCAAGCGCTCGTTTGTCCTAAAGTCAAAAGACTTTCCATCTAGCGCTAGGGCTCCAATATAGTTCATAATTTCACGTCTGAAATCATCTTTGCGGCTTTCAGAGATTTCGATTTTTTCTTCGATAGAGCGCATAAGACGTTCATCCGGCTCGTCATCTGCTCCAGTGTATTGGTTCTTTATTTTTTCTTTTTGGATATAGGCTTTTACATTGTCGATATAGTTTCCACAAAGCTTCTCAATAGCACTCTCATCTGCTGATATTGCTCTTTGAACTTCATGTTTAACAATATCTTCATACTCTCGCTTTACTTCTGAAAGTAGCTCTAGGTAGTGCTTTCTCACTTCCTCGTTATTTAAAAGAGAATGCCCTTTCAATCCACTACCAAGTTCGTTAAGGACGATAAATGGATTGATACAGCCTTCACCTTTATCAATAATCAAAGAGTTCGAAATCTTATCTTGAATATATCTAGGGCTTATTCCTTCTAGTCCCTCTTTAACAGCTTCTTTACGCAGTTCTTTAATATTATCTTCTGTGAAGTGTTGAAAAGTTTTACCATTATAAAGCTTCAGTTTTTGTAATAAAGTTAAATTAGCTTTCTTGGGTTCCTCTAACCTAGTTAAAACTGCCCACATTGATGCCATTTCTAAAGTATGAGGGGCAATATGGATATTTGGAACTGTTCTTGGATTAAAATCTTTCTGATAAATCCGCGTTTCCTGCTTAAGTTTAGTAATATATGGAACATCAATTTTTACTGTTCTATCACGAAGCGCTTCCATAAACTCATTGTTTTGTAATTTGCGATATTCCGGCTCGTTGGTATGCCCAATAATGACAAGATCAATATCAGTTTGAGCAAACTTCTTAGGTTTAATTTTATGCTCTTGACTAGCTGTCAAGAGATCGTAAAGGAAAGCAACGTCGAGCTTTAGAACCTCGACGAATTCTATCATTCCTCTGTTAGCTACATTAAATTCACCGTCAAAATTGAAAGCCCTCGGATCTGAATCGGAACCATATATGGCGATTTTTCTATAGTTAATGTCACCTGTTAATTCGGTTGAATCCTGGTTTTTCTCATCTTTAGGCTGGAAAGTTCCAATTCCCACTCGATCCTTTTCAGATAAAACTATGCGCCTAACTTTGATATGATTCGCCACAATGCTAGGCCAATCACCATTATAATGATCCAATAATTCATTGAAGATATATCGACAAGCTGGGCAAAGCCCTCCCTCGATGTGAACCTGTCGTGTATGATCTCGATTCTTATTTAAGGACTCAAGAACTGCTGTCTTTCGAGACTCAGGAACAAGATGAAGAGGTTCTTCATGCATTGGACATGGAAGAGAATCATCCATGTCAAGAATCTCTTTTAAATTGGTCCACTCATAGCTGTACATCGCTCCTTCCTGGCTCTGCGAGTACAATTCCAGACCTTTTTTAAGCAGCCTTGCGATAGTAGATTTTGCTGAACCTACGGGACCATGGAGTAAAATAACCCTTTTTTCCGGACCATACTGATAAGCACCGGCTTTGAGAACATTGACCAACTTCATCAAATGAACATCTAGGCCAAATACCGCATCCCGACCATTTTCCATTGGATCATCAAAAAATTTCCAATGGGTAATTTTCTTTTTATATTCAATGTAGGTTTCATAACCATAGCTAGAAACCATATCGTATAGGCGCTGGAAAGCCGTTCGAGCAATTTCGGGCTTTTCTACGACCATATCCAAGTATTCACTAAAAGTGCCATTCCAACTAAGCTCCTCATGCTTTTCCCGAAGGCCTTCTTTTGTCACAATATCAATTAGTTTTTCAGCGTTCATCACATACCTCTAATGATATAGGTCCGGAAGGGAACTGTTACCTGCAATCAAGCCTTCATCCAGGCCGGCAATTAATGAAACATAGTCACAATTTTTAAAAAATACTCTTACCTAAAGAATAGGGCTTTCGAGGCAAGCTGTCAAAGAGAGAAGAAAGAGATTGGAAGTATTAATAGAGCTATTGAAGGCTTAATAAACTGTAAGGTCTACTTCGTCAAACTATACTGCAAGTAGGCATTAATAAAGGGAGCGATACCTCCATCTAAAACCTCGCTAGGTGAGTGACTTTCTTGATTGGTTCGATGATCTTTTACCATTTTGTAAGGGTGCAAAACATAGCTGCGAATCTGGCTTCCAAAGCCAATTTCAGATTTTGATTCTTCTATATCTTGTTGCTTTTTTCTTCGCTCTTCGAGTTCTTGCTCGTAAAGCTTACTACGCAACATTTTCATCGCTGTATCTTTATTCTGGTGTTGGGAACGTTGACTTTGGCATTGGACAACAATGCCACTTGGAGCATGGGTAATTCTTACAGCTGAGTCAGTCCTATTAACATGCTGGCCACCAGCACCACTAGCCCTGTATGTATCAATGCGCAAATCTGCTGGGTTTATATCAATCTCGATATTATCATCTATAACAGGACTTATAAAAATTGAGGCAAAACTAGTATGCCTTCTTGCATTTGAATCAAAGGGGCTAATTCTAACAAGGCGATGCACTCCTGACTCTGCCTTCAATAAACCAAAGACAAAATCTCCAGTAATTTCAAGGGTAGCACTTTTTACTCCTGCTTCATCACCTTCTTGGATATCGTGAATTGCTACTTCCCAAGTTTTTTGTTCGGCATGTCTAAGATACATCCTCATTAGCATAGAGGCCCAGTCACAAGATTCAGTACCTCCGGCACCTGCATTTATGGTTAACAATGCCGAACATTGATCTAACTCACCACCAAGTAAGCTTTGAACCTCTAGTTCATCAAGTTCATTCTGTAGACTAAGTAATATTTGCTCAGCCTCAGCAACAAATTCTTCGCCTTCTGGAGCTAAGTCCAAGGCTGCCTGTAAGTCTTCAACGTTTGTTTGTAGCTTTTCAGACCTTTCCAACCAGCTCTCTAAATTCTTCTTTTCTTTTAGTACTGAAGCTGACTCTTTCGGATTATTCCAAAAGTTCGGATTTGCATCCATCTGATCTTGGAGGTCTCTTAGCCTTTGCTCCTTGTTAGCAAGGTCAAAGATACCCCCAAACATGCTTAAATCGCTCTCGAACTTCTTTAGATAAATTTTGTAGAGTACCAATATCCAATTTTTTCTCCTCGTTTTCTGTATTTAATGCGGGTTTTAGTAACTTGGGTATGTCCATTGACTCCAAACCTAGCTGCACGTTATCATAGTTGAGGGTCTTCGGCACTAGTAGCTTGGGTAAAAGCCCCTTCTCTCAAACGCTATGTAACGTAGTCACCTGAAGGCTGTCTAATTGTGTAAGCTGATATTGTTCCAGAGAAAAAGTTGATTGAGTTAACAAGACTAGATCAGTCTACAATTTTAGTTAACCTGGAAGCGGTTAAGTATGTTGAATCAGTGCCAGACACCTTGATTTTATTTTTAAACGGTGACTCTGTCATAGTTAGAGAGTCCCTTGACGAGATTGAAAAGAAATGGCTCAATTCGAAAACAAAAGTTTTGAAAAATTTGCATGATTACGATGAATAAAATAAGACTTTGCCAGAATACATAGAACAATAGAACAAGTTTTAAGGCCCACACTATGGATATTACGAGCCTCGTCGGCCCAGTATTTGCCCTTGCTGCGATCCTCGTTGGACTCATCTTGGAAGGTGGCCATGTGTCATCGATCATCCAGATTACTGCTTTTCTTATTGTAATTGGGGGAATGGCCGGTGCCATGATGGTAGCGTATACGCTACCAGATATCATCGGCGCTTTTAAGGCAGTAGGCACTTGGCTTAAAAACCCAGATGCCAATCCAGAACAAATCCTTGCGGATATCATTGACTTAGCACAAACTGCCCGCAAAGAGTCGATCCTCGCACTTGAAAAAAAACGAGAAGGCCTAAGCTACGAACCACTTAAGACAGCGGTTAGACTAGCTGTTGATGGCACAGATCCCAATATCATCAGAGATACGCTAGAGACTGCCCAACATGTAACCATGGAAGAAGAAGAAGTATACGTTCATTTTTGGGAAGATTGTGGAGCAATTGCTCCCACCATTGGAATTCTAGGAGCTGTACTTGGTTTGATTCACGTAATGGAAAACCTCGACAAACCAGAAATGATTGGGCCGGGAATTGCGATTGCATTCGTTGCGACCCTCTACGGTGTTGGATTTTCTAATATCTTTTTCATACCCATTGGAAAAAAAATAAAACGCAAAGCACAATTAGACTACTTAGCCAGAGAAATGGTAGTTATTGGTGTCGAGGGCATTCTATCTGGACTAAACCCTAAAGTTATAGAAGAAAAACTTGGGATATTTGTCAGTCAAAAAAGCTCTAACGAGTGATGAGCTTATTGAGGCAGTATGGGCAAAAAACAAAAATGTCCTGAATTTGAAAACCATGAGCGCTGGCTCGTAAGTTACGCAGACATGGTTACACTGCTATTTGCAGTATTCGTAGTCCTTTTTGCTCTTAAAGAAGGGGGTGAACCCCAGGTACAGAGGACTGCTGGCTCAATGCAAGAGAGTTTTAACACACCACTTGAAGACATCCCTCTAGATCGCATGAAAGGCCCGACAGAGCATGGGTTCGGCATATTTGAGCATTTTCGTGGTGATCAGGTTTTACCTCCTGTAGTGCAAAAATATCCATCAACTAAAAAACGCATAAAAATTATTGATGAAGATATGAACCGGGTACAGATTGAGCTTGAAGAAAGACTCTACGGACCCAAAAAGTATCCTGATAAGAAAACCACAGGGCATGAACGTATAGTGCAAGTGCAGCCAACTGAAAAAGGGTTCAAACTACAACTTCTTGCAAGACACTTCTTCCAACCAGGCGATATTCGTGTCAGAAGAGCTGCAAGAAAAGATTTGGACCAAGTTGTCGAGATTCTCAAATCCCTTGGCCGTGACATCACGGTAGAAGGTCACACAGACTCCATACCCCCACGCGGCAACTACAGCAACTGGGATCTGTCGGCGTTACGAGCTACCCATGTCATTAAATATATGATCAGGCAGCACTACTTTCCGCAAA
The DNA here is from genome assembly GCA_045105515.1 of Oligoflexales bacterium. GTDB lineage: Bacteria > Bdellovibrionota_B > Oligoflexia > Oligoflexales > Bog-1112 > JABSRF01. Next base: position 7,765 of record JBGCDR010000082.1, on the reverse strand, counting down.
CCCGCCTCAGCGCGGCTGGATATGCAGATGTTAAGCCTATAGCACATAATGGTACAGCTGCAGGAAGAAAGCTAAATCGCCGAATTGAGTTTCATGTTCACTATGATCCCAACTCAGCTGGATCTAAATAATATTAAGCCGCAATTTTTTTTGGTAATAATTTAATGCTTAGGTATGTTCAAAAATTTTCTTCATTGCCCAAACTAGCAATTTACATATTCTTTCTGCTCACAAACGCTATTGCCTTTGCTGCTCCACTTCCACCAGCTTATGAAAGCTTTTCAGAGATCATCAAAAATTACCAAATCATCGGTGATTTCACGATAGAACCGGCAGAACGCAAGATTTCAAGTGAATTTTTTTGGAGGTACCCGTTCCCACTCCCAAAGGCTGTTTTCCCAGTAAACCATGAATTGGGAGATAAACCTGTGGAAATGCCCGCGACGCCTGGCTTTGATAAACCCATTCAGCACATGAACTATGGAAGGATACTGTTCACTCAAAAAAATTATGAGGAAGCCAGAAAAATTTGGCTATCTGCAAGAGCAAGATATGGGAAAAATTTTGAATATCATCGTAGAAATGATTACTTTATCGGACTTGCATACCTTAAGATCTCCAAAGGTATCCGCAAGATGTTTCATGGAGACATATTTCGCTCTGAAGTACGATTAACCTACTCAAATACAGCAACTTTTCTAAGCTGGGCATTTATGAAGAAACGCGACCTAGCTGACCCTATGCTCGACATAATAGCACCGGCTGCTCTTTATAACTTAGCGGCCATTTATTATGAATTCGACCGCTATACTGCTGCTCATGGAGCTGCACAGGAGGGATTGAATTTTTTAAGGAGAACGGGTCGCAGTGATTATCGTCCACATTTGAGAAGAATGATCGCTGAAGGTTGGATAAAAGACCGTCAATACCTTAAAGCTGTTAGGGAAATAGATACTATAATTAGGCAAGAAAATAACCGCGAACAAGCTGCTTTTGCCTTTTCACGCATTGGTGATATCTACTTTGACTTAAATAAATATGAACTAGCTGAAGAAGCTTACCATTTAAGTCAAGTTATCAATCGTGAAATTAAGACAATTCTTCCACTAAGCTTTATCTTAAGAGGAGAATCACTATTTTGGTTAGGTCGGTTTGCGGATGCACAAAGGTCTCTTCACTATGGAATCAAAAGCATTTCTCACAAGCATGCAAAAAAAAGCCTCTCCATAAACTTTCGTTCATTGGCATTTCTTAGAATAGCAGATGCTTATCTAGCACAGTATAGTAAAAAGAGATCAAATAAGGACTTACTAAAAAAAGCAAAATTAGCCTATTATCGGGTTGAACATGAATTCCCAAATTCAGATGCCTCTTTTATCGCAAAGGTACGCAGAACATGCCTTGGGCTACCTCAATACTTAGGCAACAACGTAAAGCATGCTCGTAGCACTCTTTCCCAAATGAGAGAATCTTTTGCACCTTTACCCGTTATAGAATTAGCTTGGAGCTGCGAAGTAATGTCCTATGGAGACAGAGAAAAAGGAACAGAATTTGTTGAAAAAGTCAAAATTTTTTACAGCAGATTCCCTAACTCTCGGTACCTTTCACAGTATATCCCATCATTAATAGAAGTTAAATCCTCAAATTTAGAGGTCTACTTAAAAGAAAAAGATTACCACAAAGCAACTCTTTTCTTCGAAAAGAATCGCCATGATCTTTTCTCCAATATCTCTCCTAAAAGGAGAATACAACTTTTTAAAGCATATATTGAAATAGGCCTTCCCGACAAAGCTGCTGAGTTTTGGAAAGAGTTTCAGAAAAACGAGGCCCAAAGCCAAGAAAAATTCTTGCTCAGTAGCTTATACCTATCAGAAATTACAGACTCTAAGGGCATCTCAAAAAATATCAAAAATTTACTTTTTAAAACTCTAAATAAATACAAGCCATCTTATGAGCTTAAAGAGTCAACACGAATCAGGGGTTTTGTTAACCGACTCCTAAAATCTAAACTCTATTATTTCCACCTACCTTGGCTTTACCATGCAACCTTTAAATGGAACTTTAAAGATGCTCAAGACTTATGCGAAATAAGTTACCCAATATTATCTAAATGGTTTCATACCCGTACACAAACACGAACCCCAATCAAAAATATATGGAAAGAAATAACAAGGCTTACAAAAATCCAATTTCCTTTGCTCTTTAACAAGAGTTTATCGTGCTCTAAGGCTTTATTAGAGTTAGAAGCTGAGGCTGGTGTTCACCCAAGCCTCAGTAAATCATATGGAGAAATCTGGCTAGAACGTTTTGATTGGCCACAAAAAAGCATCACTGTTCCACTTATATGGCAGGCTTCTGAAGCTGTGCGTAGGATTGCTCCAGAGTCAGATGTAAGTCAAAAGTTATGGTCTTACCTCGCTGAATTAGATCCAAGTCAATTTCCAGAGGTTAAGTATGCTAAAGCAAGGCTCGACAAATCAAAAACTCAAACAGAACAATTATGGAGATAAACTTTTAAAGATGAGCTTAAAAAAGATCCGCACAATAATTGATCAACTATTTTTGATACTTACTAACCCACAAGGTACGCATCACTCAAGAGCTAGGAATCGCACACCGAAGCCCTGTAAGAGTATTCATGTCCAGGCTTTCGTGGGATACCTATGTCAGACGATAATAAAACCACCCAATTACTTGTGCTCGCAGGATTAATTCCTCTTGTCCCCGTATTAATCGACCCTATTTCCGAGATGAATCTGCCCACATGGATGGCAAGCTTACTTGCACTTGCGACTTGGGGCTATCTGAGCAGTATTTGCCTTAAGATATTCCATCAAAAGCAAGATGAGTCAAAGAGCCTTGAGGGTAAAGATAGCCAAATTGCTGAATTGAATCGCAAGATAATAGGACTTGAAGCAAGAGACCAAGAAAAGAGTCCTGTAAATTTAAGTTTAGTAAGAAAAATTGCTGAAAAAGATTTTGCTAATGAGAAAGCCGATCTTGTTTCCAAAATCGATGATTTAACAGCTAAATTAAAAGATACTGAGAATAGTCATTCAAAAGCACAATTCGAACTTGAGGCAATTAAAAACAACAGTAACAAACTTGGTGAGGAACTGTCTGGGCTAAAAGCTGAGAATCAAACCCTCAACAATGTACCTCGAAATACCGTAAACTTGCTAGAGGTTAGAATCAAAGAGCTGGAAGGGAAACTTTCCGAGCGCGACGAGCAATTAGCAACCCAAGAGACTTTGTTAAGAAGAATTCTGGATTTGGTCCCTAACATTGAATCACAACTAAAATCTGTAATAGACCATACAGAAAGTTCGGCGATCGAAATCGGTGATAAAGTACGTTTCATCTATGAAAAAGCTCAGGAACACTTGGCAGAATCTAATGAAATTAATAAACAGTTCTCTGGCAAAGTATCTATGGGTCAAGAAAGTAGTAAAGACCATGCTTCTTTATCTTCAGTGCTTGAAAATGCTCTGACACTCTTGAAAGAAATGACAGAAATGTTAGATGAAAATAGCCGTCTAAATGTTGAGTACTCCACTTCTATTGAGGCAATTCTCGAGAATACCGCTACCATCAACAAAATCACTGAAGACATTCAGTATATTTCTGACCAAACAAACCTCTTGGCACTAAATGCTGCTATTGAAGCTGCACGTGCAGGAGAGCACGGCCGAGGTTTTAGCGTAGTTGCTGAAGAAGTGCGTAAGTTATCAGATAGAACGAACCAAGCTTCTAATGATATTACTCAAATAGTTGGGAAGGTAAACGATTCGGTACAGGATATTTCTCTATCCCTGACTGATAACCTAAAGAAGACGAAGAGTAAGAAAGAATCCGTAGATGAAGCTGTAGATCTGTTGCTTAGCACGGCAAAAGATTCAACCGAGGTCTTCTCACAGCTCGTAGAAAGCTCGGTTTTGAGTTCCGAATCAGTTGCACACAATATCGATCAGATAATTTTAAGCTTGCAATTCCAAGACATCACCCGTCAAGAAATCGAAGCTGCAAGCGTCCCACTGACACAAATTGAAAATTTGACAAATGAAATGGTCAGCAAACTCAATAACGTCACCAGCATTACACAGCAACCAAAAGAAAACCTAGCACATATTGCGCCTGTAATTGAGGCTGGCGAAACACTTAGTCCACCTCCTCAAACTAAACCAATAGAACCGGTCAAGGAAGCTCCACCAGCGCCAGCTGAACAAAAAGCAGCTCCAGCTCCTCCAATTCAAAAAGAGCCTGCTCAAAGCGAAGAGGATCCGGTAGAAAAAGCGGGCCCGAAAGATGTATTATTCTTCTAGCAGTTAAAGCCAATCGGCAAAATTTACGCCAAAAGGCCGTTCATTTGTAATGTTTCCCCAAAAAAGTTATTGCTAAGTTTATGGAAAGACAAGTGCTTTATGTAGCTCTACTAGAGCAAATCAAAGGTGACTGAATAGATGCAGACTCAAAAAGACCTTAAAAACCTCTATATAAGTGTTAACACCGAAACTTGCCTAAACTTTATCGACTTTGAGTACTCTCAAGAGCTATATAAACTAGTGTCCAATTCTCGATCATCTTTACGTAGATGGCTCCCATGGGTTGACTATGTTCATTCACAAGGAGACTTTAACCAGCTGGTTCAATACTATTTAAATAAATACCGCAACAACGGCACGATCACTATGTGTATTAGGCATAAACACCATGCTGCAGGAATAATAGGATTCAACTATATCGACTGGAAAAATAAGTCTGGAGCTCTCGGATATTGGCTCGGGAATCAATTTCAAGGGCGAGGGTTGATGCATTCTTCTTGTAGAGAAATGGTCAAACATGGCTTTCAGCACCTACAACTTCACAAGATAAACATCCTTTGTGCCACTGGCAATGACTCGAGTCGAAAAATACCCGAGCGGCTAAAATTTCGTAAAGAAGGTTTGCTGCGAGATGGAGAATGGTTAAATGATCATTATGAAGACCTCTATTCGTACTCCATGCTTGCGAAAGAATGGGAATGAATTCAAAGCACCTCAGCTTAACCTTTGCTCCCAATTACTTCGCTTAAAAAATTTGCCTCTAAATTTTCTATGATTCGGGTTTTCTACCAAAAAACCCTTTCCTCGCTCATCGTCCACCCAAATAATCTGCGAGCCATCGGTAAACTTGAGCGTATCGGAATCCACAAGCAAATCAATAGACTCTCCTCCAAAGGATTGAGCCAGTCGCAAATCTTCAGGCTTTGCTTCATCAAAGCAAACCCCATAGTAAAAACCATCACACCCCTTGCCTTCAAGGTAAAGGCGCAGAGACTTTTCTTGCCAGTCAGGATTATTTTTTCTTAAGTCTAGGGCGTTTATAATTGCATCATCAGAAAATATTATTTGGTTTTTCTTGCTATCCATATTGGCTTCCATCGGCGTCCAAGCCTCTTATTAGTAAGGCCGAGAAATTTACACAAATGATAAAGATTATCATTTTCGACTAGTTGAGTAAAGGATAGGACTAGGGAACTAGTAAGTTAATATTACAAGAGTATCTACACAATAAAACCTATCTACCTGTTTTCATTAATTTTAATTTTAATTAACTTTCTCTAGATTAATGTCGACTAAATTGATAGAGTTTAGATGCGGCCTTGGCCTGAGGGTAGGCATTCCCACATTTTGCTCTAAGTAATCTACAGAGTATGAAAACGTATTTTAAACTAAGGGGTTTTTTTACTCTTTTTTCGGCCAGAAGTGCTAGAGAAAATTTCTAAGCAACTTTTTTCATGGACTATTATTCAACTGCCTGACTTTAGGAGTAGCATATGAGTCAACCACTCACACAGGAAGAACTCACCAAACGGAAGTATAAATATGGCTTCGTATCCGATGTCAGTGCAAAAACCTTCGCAAAAGGTCTGAATAAAGAGGTCATCGAACGTCTTTCTCAGATCAAAGAAGAACCAGAATTCCTTTTAAAATTTCGCTTAAAAGCATACAAGCATTGGCTAACTTTGGCTGAACCAAAGTGGGCCAATGTAAACTATTCGCCCATCAACTTTCAAGATATTAGTTACTACTCTGCACCTGAGACTAAGCCAGGCCCAAAGAGCTTAGACGAAGTAGATTCTGAAGTTCTCCGTACCTTCGAAAGATTGGGAATCCCCTTATCAGAACAAAAACGCTTAACAGGAGTAGCAGTAGACGCTGTATTCGACAGTGTTTCAGTTGGCACCACTCATCAAGAGGAGCTGTCAAAGCTTGGGGTTATTTTTTGCTCTTTTTCTGAAGCTGTTAAAAATCATCCTGATCTTATAAAGAAATATTTGGGAAGTGTCGTTCCCTATAAAGACAATTTCTATGCAGCACTAAATTCAGCCGTTTTTTCAGATGGGTCCTTTGTCTATATACCTAAAGGGGTCCATTGCCCCCTTGACCTTTCCACTTACTTCAGAATCAATGCAGCAGAAACTGGACAATTTGAACGCACCCTGATTGTAGCGGACGAAGGCAGTAAGGTTAGCTACCTTGAAGGTTGCACTGCTCCAATGCGTGACGAAAACCAACTTCACGCTGCTGTTGTCGAAATTGTAGCCCTCAAAGATGCCGAGGTAAAATACTCTACTGTCCAGAACTGGTATGCAGGCGACGAAAATGGCAAAGGTGGTATTTTTAATTTCGTGACTAAGCGAGGCTTATGCAAAGGAGACCACTCTAAAATTTCCTGGACTCAGGTTGAAACTGGTTCAGCTATTACCTGGAAATACCCAAGTGTAATCTTAAAGGGCAATTATTCACAGGGTGAGTTTTATTCTGTTGCTCTCACGAATAACTTCATGCAAGCAGATACTGGAACAAAGATGGTCCACTTAGGAGAAAATACTAAGAGTAGGATTGTCTCAAAGGGTATCTCTGCAGATAAGTCTAAAAATAGTTATCGAGGTCAAGTTAAGATCGCAGAAGGTGCCCATGGTGCGCGCAATCACACCGTGTGTGATAGTATGCTCGTTGGCAGCAATGGTATCGCCAATACTTACCCTTACATCGAAGTCAAAAATAAATCCGCTACTGTGGAACACGAAGCTACGACGTCAAAGATCAGTGCCGATGAAATTTTTTATTTTAAATCCAGAGGAATTGGTGAAGAAGAAGCCATTAGCTTACTTCTTAATGGTTTCTGCAAAGAAGTGTTTAACCAGCTACCATTAGAGTTTTCCGTTGAAGCGGTAAAGCTCCTTGAAATGAAACTAGAAGATAGTGTTGGATAAAGTTACAAAGGAAAAGCATCCTATGAACCTAATTGAAATTGATAAACTCCACGCAAGCCTAGATGGCAAAGAAATTTTAAAAGGTTTAGACCTCAGCGTTAAAGCCGGAGAAGTTCATGCCATAATGGGCCCAAATGGCTCAGGAAAAAGTACCCTTTCAAAAGTTATAGCAGGACATCCAGATTATGAGGTAAACTCCGGAAGTATAAACTACGAAATTAACTTCAAGATGCGTAACCTTCTTGATTTGGAAGCGGATGAAAGATCCCGAGAGGGAGTATTTTTAGCCTTTCAATATCCTATTGAGGTTCCAGGTGTCAGCAACTCTGAATTTCTTCGCGCCTCCTTCAATGCTGTAGTTGGGCATCAAGGAGGAGAAGAAATGGACCCTTTGGACTTTGATGAATTTCTAAGGGAAAAACTTAAATTTCTAAATATGCCAGCGGATTTCATAAATAGACAGGTAAACGTGGATTTTTCTGGTGGTGAAAAAAAACGTAATGAAAT
>JBGCDR010000081.1:0-12590 GCA_045105515.1 Oligoflexales bacterium | reverse complement strand
ATACCTTTGCTCATAAGTGAGATTGGCAGACATAAATACCCCTTTCTTGCAAGCAGATTAGCCTCATAGACTAAACTAAATCCGCCTTCCGAAGCGATGGAATTTTTTCTTCTGCACTTAATCTAGCAATCCGCCAAAGCAATTGACTCTCTATTAGAATTTAAGCTAACCTTATGAAAATTATCTAGGATTTCTACCTTTGGATTCAATCCAATTATTTTACTTGCAAAATTAAAGGCAACAAAATTCAAGTTCTTAAATTCACGTTTGCTACTTTTTATTGCAAAGTTATAGGTTTCATCTGATCTTTGTTTTAGCTGGATAATAGAGCCTTTCCTAAATTTATAAGCAGCATTTATTTGATCATTTTTTGAAAAATAAACGATCACGTAATTCCTAGGAAATAAAATTTTTAACTTGTATGCCTTGTGTGTATAAATTTCAGGAAGCATGTATGATCGAATTATAGTTTCGTTATAGAAATTACGAGAAGTTTGTTTAAGTTTTTTGCCTTGTGAATCCAATACTTCAAAATCTAAAGTTTGATAAAAGAGATTATTTAAGGTGCCTACTTGTAGTATTTTTTGACTTCTCAGATGTATGATTCTCTCAAATTTTAGTTTTTTGAAATCATCATCGTGACTTCTCTTTTGCATTTTTTTTAATTTATTTGCCATTCTATTGAATCTATTTACTTTAAGAGACTTGTATACCTTGTGTTTTTTAAGTGATCTTTTCTTTATTTTTTCCCTTGCCGTTACCCATTTTGGATTTATAATTCGACCTAATCTCTCTGGTGAGGTTTGCTTGCCATTTCCACTATAATTTATTTGTCCAACAGTTCCAACAACAGTACCAGCAACTTGGAGTGAATTATAAAATAATATAACCGAAACAACAAAAAATACTGAATATAGAAAGCCCTTAAAATTTGAACCATCTCTTTTGGTAATCACATGTGTTTTGGCAAGCTGATCATGCAAAGTCTGACTTTCATCGTTAAATGCAGCTATCAAATATCCGAAACCTGCCAACAGAATAGATAATATGGATACTAACGAACGAATACAGGCTTGATCGAATCCAATTTTTCCACCCGACCCATTGCAAACCTTTATGCCAATTGCCATGCCGCCTGGGGTTTTTTGCAAGAAGGTCAAAAAACAAGTGAAATAAAAAGATCTTAATAATATATAGAGGATGAATAAGTTTTTCTCGCTGGGTTCTATATTAAAATGCGAACTAATCAAAACAATACATGCTGCCAGGATTAAAGCATCAACTAGAAAAGCAAAAACTTTTTGCCAAAAAACGGCATGCTTCAGACGAGCTTTTTGATTTTGATCTTGGTAATTCATGCAGGGCTTTGGTTTGACACGCTGAGTTTGTTAGTTTTCTCAATGTCTATTTTATCACGTATGCTTTTTGAATGACGAAGGGTAAGCACTTTATTCTAGTAAAAATGGCATGCTACGATAAGAAAATGTCTTATTAACTATAAAAAAACAAGGGGTGTTATATCTGAAAGCTTCGGGGATCTCGACAATCCAATCTTCAAACTTCGGAAATTCAATCCATAATACCAGCTATATACTGTTTGTCCGCAAATCCAGGATAGAAAGTAGTCAGGATCCACTTTTTCGTACGGCTTTATGGAATTTTGGTGATAGCTCTATAAAATTTGATAAGAGTTTCAATTAGATATGATTTTTAGGGTGCAATCTTATATCTTATTATGGTATAAACCCTCATCTTCGTTCATAAAAGGAATTAGAGCATGCCACCGATTTTACCGATCTTAGCTTATACTTTTGCAATGTCACTCTCTCCTGGTCCGGTTAACATATTGTGTGCATCCTACGGTAATAAAGAAGGTTTTTTGAGAACCCAGAGATTTGTGCTAGGCGCATGTTTGGGGTTTGTTAGCTTAACTTTTGCGATGGGATTAGGTCTTAACAAGGTTGCTACAAGTTTTCCCTTTATCATCGAAACTTTAAAAATTATTGGCGCTATGTATCTGATATATTTGGGATATAACATTGCTCGGTCGAGTAGAGACTTGAATGTCGAAAATGCCAATAGAAGCGGATTTATTAAAGGTTTACTTTTGCAGTGGGGCAACCCTAAAGCTTGGATCGGCTCAATGGTGGGAATCGCTTCCTTTGCCAGTGAGTCCTTCGCATCTTTAGCTCTATTTGCTTCAATTTATTTAGGGGTCACCTGGGTTTGTCTTTCTACCTGGTCATTTATCGGAGATAGAATTTCTAAGTTTCTATCTTCAGCAAGGCAAGAGTTAGCATTTAATATTCACTTGGTGCTTCACTAATTATAACTGCTTTTTATGTACTTTCTAAATGATTTCTCTTGAGTCTACTGCTTGACTTGGCTTTTCGGTTTGACTCAGCCCCCAAATACAAAGCAGCAAAGACACATAGAATTCCACAAGCATCATACCAGCTGAAAGACTCTCCAAGAAACATAACAGCCATAATACAAGTTGCTATTGGAAGCACTCCCCCAAAAATACCTGCAGTGTTTGCCGGAACAAGCTCCAAACCTCTGCACCAAAATATAAAAAAAGTTACAGAAGTAAGGCCTCCGACAAATATTAAGGCATAATTGATTAGAGGCCAACTGCTAGGGTCACTAGTATAGAGTCCGTATACCATGAATGGGATTAGCATAATGAACGCAAATAAATTCACGATAAATGCACTCCCAATAATTGTGACCTTCCTGCCAATCTGTTTACTCAGAATTGAATAATATGCTTCAGGAATTATAGAAAGGAAGATTAAAAAGTCTCCTATAAAAGACCCTTGAGCACTTCCAGTACCTTTGTTGTCGAGGCTAATAATAAGAATACCAAGTACTGATAAGAGTATGCCTACTAAACCGTACTGATCTATTTTTTCTCCTAATACAACAAAAGCTAATACTGCTAATACTCCTGGAAGAGTACTTGCAATGATGCCTGCTGAAGTCGCTGTTGTGTAATCGAGTCCGGTGAAAAATAGTACATTAAATAGCAAACCAGCAGTCATAGCTTGACCTACAAGCATAAGCCAGTCTTTACCAGTTAGAGTCATTCCTATCTTTGCAATTCCTGCTTTGAAATGAAATTTGAGAAGGCCAAAAATCAGCATGCTGATAAAGAATCTTGCTCCCACATAGGTAAATACTGGCATAGATTGATTAAGAATTTTACCTGTGATGACATTACAAGCAATAGAAATTTGTCCAAGACTAAGGAACAAATAACCCCAACCGAGATGCTTCATGATTCTTACCTTTTTCCTATTTTGAATTGCATAGGAGAGTCGTTTAGGATTAGGCGATAACATATGCTCAGACTGGTTTCAATAGCAAAAATATGCAGGCTTTCATCCTTGTCTCTTCAATTTATAATGGCATTGAAACCAAGTTTGAGAATAAAGGAGAATTCAGGTGTCAAATGGGAAACAGCTAACATTCTTATGCGCTTACGGAATCTATTTGCTTATCGGAATTTACGGAGCTTTGTGGGTTTCAGATGAGTTTGACCGAGAGCGTGGAATTTTTTATGCTTTCTTTGCCTTACCACTTGGAATTTTTTGGCCTTATACTCTATTTCTGTATCCAAAGTACTGGCAAGAGAGGCCTCACTTTAGACAGTTTGTCTTGGGTTTAATATTGGTTTCATTTTCCTGGGGAGGGGTACTGCTGGTGAATGCTGTCTCTGGATCGAAGCCAGTTACCTATACTCGTCTAACTAAAAGTCGAGTGGAACAACGATCCCTTGCCGTTGCTTACCGAAGAGGAAGCCTGGGCTGGCTTTACCGGGTTAGGTGGTAATTTCAATGCAAAGTCCAATCTACAGGTTTAGCATCCTTTGTTACTAAATAACGGTTGGCTTGTGAAAAGGGTCTCGTACCAAAAAAGCCGCGATGTGCAGCAAGCGGTGAGGGGTGCGGAGACTCTAAAACTAGGTGTTTTGACCGGTCAATATGAGCTCCTTTTTTTTGGGCGTAACTTCCCCACAGTATAAACACTAGGTTTTCTCTCTGGTCGCTCAATTCTTTGATCGCCTGGTCGGTGAACAGCTCCCAGCCTTTCTTCTGATGAGAGGCTGCTTTACCTTTTTCTACTGTCAAAACTGCATTCAGGAGTAGGACTCCTTGTTTTGACCATGACTCGAGATACCCATGAGTTGGTGGCTTAAGGCCAAGGTCGTAATGTAATTCCTTGTATATATTTACTAGTGAAGGAGGAATACCAATGCCTGGCTTTACTGAAAAGCTTAAGCCGTGTGCTTGGTTTTCGCCATGGTAAGGGTCTTGGCCAATAATGACTACCTTAACTTTTGAAAAAGGGGTTAAGTTAAAGGCCTCAAAAACCTTAGATCCTTCTGGAAATATCGTTTTGCCGAGTTTTTTTTCCTGCATCAGAAAACTACGCAGGTCTTGCATGTAGGGTTTATCGAACTCGGTTCCGAGGACTTGCATCCATTCTGGGTGTAGGTTTGCTTTTGGTTTGTGCTGCGAAGGGCTTACCATGCTCATTGACTACCTTGCTAGATTCATTATTCAAGTTCTCGCCTGCTCATGCTCTGGATATTATGCGCAACAATTCCTGATAGCAAGCATCAACCTTTCTCAGGAGGGGGCCAAGGAGTGGGGTAGCTTTGTTGGTCGTAGTCAAATTCCTGGCCTATTCTTACATCCGCCTGACCCTTACGAATAAATATGATCGCCCCTTCATGTATAGGGTGGCCTCTAGGCGATTTTAAACCCAGTTCTGGACCAAAGAAGCCTACCACATGGCCTTTGATTTTTTCCTCTGTTCCGATGACAAGGCGGTCTCGCATGCGTAAGCCCCATGCACGGCCTCTATCCACATACACCCATGCACGGTTGATAGCACTGATTTGGGGTTTGTCTTGGTATTGAAGAGCTTGTTTTTCCTGTGCCAGAATTTGGAACAGCTCTTCAGGTATCTTGTATTCGAGGCTGCGATCAGGGCCTTGGGAGAATTCGATTAAGCTTGGTTCAGGTGATTTGGCGCTAATGCCGCTAGCAAAGATTGATTCTGCATATTCCATCTTAAGCGAAATTTGCAACGGAAAGCTGGTTGGTGCAGGGTAAGGTTTAAGGGGAAAAGACCATTCCATCTTGAACGACCGCGTTGCGCGCATGCTAGCTTGTTTTCCTTGGTATATGCGTTTTAAACTTCTTAAATCTTCTAGGCCAATGCTGGGAATTATCTGGTAGCCTTCCTTTGCCAAGACTTCGCTTACTAATAGGTTTAAACATAGTGTTGATCCATAATCTTGGCGCGTAACCTGACGAACATTTCTGAAGCTAATTTGTAGTGCATCTTGCAACTGACTCTGAAATCCGGCATTTGCTATTGCTCGTTCTCCAGCTTGTCTTAACATGTCGCTAAGGATTTGCGAAACAGTGGGTTGCTGATCTGGGTTTTGAGCGTTGAACAGATCTTGGCTTGGGATCACTGAGTGGCCTGAACCCATTAGGTAGTCCCTTTCAGTATCAATGATGCTTATCATGACGAGGCTCTGATCTCCCAGTGGGCAGATAATAGGCTGAGCAGAAAGGGATGTATTCCCGAGCTTGTCTTGCTTAGTTTCTCCAACCATGACGCCTTGTAAGCGCTGTCTCAAGTTGATGGTCAGCTTCTTGTTTGCTGTGATCTGAGGGTCTGATATTAAAGGTCTTTCGCGCCTAAGCCACTGACCTTGCCATGTTTTATTGGCAGCCTTCAAGGATTGTTTGTTGCGAATCATAAAAGAATGGGAATAGTTGAGTGCTTTCCAGGGTAATGCAATCCGTTGAGGAAGAGCCTTTTCCTTTTCCTGCGCGAGTAATTTTGCAGCTGCCACGGCATTCAGTAATGCTAGGAGAATGATTAAAAAAATTTTAGTCTGTTGGTAGGAAGCTTGCATGCCAAAGTCCTTTAGTATCAATGTCATCTCGAGCAAGGTCGAGAGATCTTGGCAAAATTACCTTAAGACCTCTCCATTTCAGTCGAGGTGACTAATGTTCTCTTCATTTCATAAGCCATCGTCATCTGGTTTTAAGTCATCGTCATCTAGTTTTAAGCCATCGTCATCTGGTTTTAAGCCATCGTCATCTCGAGCAAGGTCGAGAGATCTCAAACAAATTAGCAGAGTGCCGTTCCATTACAATCTAGGTAACTAACTATCGGCTTGAAGACTTATCTTTATTAGGAGTGGGAGTGTAGTAAGAAAGGGAAGAAATCTCTTGCTCTCGCCATAGATGCTGACTATCGTAGCCTCATTCCAGGCATTTTTAGTGCTTTGAGGAAGTAGAAATTTCCCGCAAGCTGTTAAGAAAGCGAGGTTACTGGTGTCCTTATTTTCTCCTATACGTAATACGGCAAGAGGATGGCATAGTTTTATTCGCGGTATTTCTTGGTTGAAAGCTCATCCATTTTATTTGTTACTATTGTTTGGTCCCATTATTTTAGGGCTTGGCCTGCTTCTTTTGGGAGGAGGTTATTTTTGGCAGTATCAAGATGATGCCTTTCAATGGCTCATGTTTGCCAAACCGGAGAGCTGGTGGGGGGTAACCGGATATTATGTGGTCAAAGGTCTGCTATATGCGGTGATTTTTGTTTTGGGGCTGATTTTTTATGCCTTGTTTATCAATGTAGTCTCCTCGCCTATCTATGATTATGTTTCTATGGCAGTAGAACGCGATTTAATTCAAGGCCCACCTCCAGAGGTAAGCCTGTGGGAATCAGTTAAGCTCATGGGAGAGGAGATAAAAAAGGCTCTGTTTATTATGATTTTATCTTTGGCTTTCTTGTTTATACCAGTTGTGAGTATTCTTGCTCCGGTTGTTGCCGCCTTTTGTGTAGGCTGGGATCTTTACGATTTTCCATTGGCCAGAAGGGGCTGGACTTTTCGCAAAAGACTTAACTTTGTTGTCACCCATATTTGGTCCGTGTTAGGTTTGGGCCTCTGGCTTTTGATTCCTGGCATGCAATTGATACTAATGCCGCTTGCTGTGGTTGGTGGAACCATACTTGCGGTTGAAGATATTCGCTCTGTGGAACATTCATTAAAAGATAAGAAGGGGTAATAAACCATGGCTATTTCGGAAAAAGAAAAGCTCCAGGCTCTTGAGCATGCAGTAGGAGCGATAGAAAAACAGTTTGGCAAGGGCGCTATTATGCGCCTTGGGAGCGATGCGCTAGTCAAGGCTCCATCGGTCTCCACGGGTTCATTGTCGCTTGACATTGGCCTGGGTATTGGTGGTTTGCCAAAGGGCAGGATTGCAGAGATCTTTGGCCCTGAATCGAGTGGTAAAACAACCATGACCCTACACGTAATTGCAGAGGCGCAAAAAGTAGGTGGAGTCTGTGCATTTGTGGATGCTGAGCATGCCCTTGATACCTCTTATGCGAAAAAAATTGGTGTAGATCTTGATAACCTCCTCGTGTCTCAACCTGATACTGGTGAGCAGGCTTTAGAAATTGTAGAGATGCTCGTACGCAGTGCAGCGGTTGATGTGGTGGTGATTGACTCGGTCGCGGCATTAACCCCTAAGGCAGAACTGGAAGGGGATATGGGAGACCGGCATGTTGGCTTACAGGCAAGGCTGATGTCGCAGGCTCTAAGGAAATTGACCGGCCTAGTGAGCCGCACCAACTGCAGCGTTATTTTTATTAACCAGCTGCGCTCTAAAATTGGTGTGACTTTTGGTAGTCCCGAGACAACAACTGGTGGTAATGCTTTAAAGTTTTATTCTTCTATGCGCCTTGATATTCGGAGAATAGCTTCTATTAAAGTTGGTGATGAAGCGATTGGCAACCGGGTTCGGGTTAAGGTCGTAAAAAATAAACTAGCTGCTCCATTTAAGCAGGCTGAGTTTGATATTATGTTTAACAAGGGAATCTCTCTTGCAGGAGATATCTTGGACTTAGCTGTGGCTCATGGACTTGTAAAAAAGGCAGGTTCATGGTTTTCCTATAAGGATGAACGCTTGGGCCAAGGAAGAGAAGGGGTTAAAGGCCTGCTTGAGGAGAATCATGAACTTAGGGAGCGCATCAAGCTTGAGATCCTTAAGGTCTATGGAATGGCTGCTGATGAAGCTGGAGATGCAGGTGATAAGCCTAAGGCTCAAACTGCCCCGGAGGGCAGTGGTAAATCAGGACGTGGTCGTAAGTCTGCTGCAAGTAAGCAACTAGATGCTTAAGCACTTGTTTGTAACTGAATGAGTTTAGTGTTACTAAAATAATTGTGTATTCCCATCTAAGCATAAGTGCTTAGATGGGTCCTGCCCTGAAACTATCCGTTCTAGGGATTTTTTATTTCTAAAAACAAAAGAAAAAATACCGATACCTCCTGTGGCAAGTCCTTTGTGATCAAAAAATCAATATATTCAGTGAGGCTATGGCACACAATCAAGCAAAAGTACCAGCTGAGAATCCAACTAAAGTGCGCTGCTTAACAGATCCGCAAATAGAAAAGCTTAAGAATTATCTGAAAATGCCTCGCTATGTATTTAAGCAAAACCTTTCAGAATATTTCTTGTTTAGTGACGAATTAACACTACTAGCTTGTGTTAGTACTGATATCTCGAAATTTGGTATATCTCTTGTTACCCGCATGCAGCTCGCTCCTAATATGACTTTTCTTTTCAAGCTTCCCAAACAGGAAAAAACTATAAAATTAGCTGTGATTTGGTGTGAGCCTAACCAATTTAACTCTGAGATTTATCACTCTGGATTAGAGTTATGTGATCATAATGAAAATCTAATGTTAATGTGTGTAAAAGAAGGATTGTTAAAGAAAAAGCAAGAAAGTCCAGACCAGGGGAAAGTCCCTATTGATTACTATAAAATTCAAGAAAGTTTATCAAAGTTACATGCATACGATAAAGGCCTCCTAGCTAAGGTTGGTTATAAAACTTTAGTGCATACTCACACCTCCTATTCCATCAGAATTGAAAACCAGTCTTTTGTAGTGGTTATGCCGAGCAACATGCAAGCTCAGGAATTTATGAAATTAGACTCCTACGAAGCGGCAAAGAAAACGTTTATAGTAGCGGAAGAAGCATTGGATTTTGCCCGTAAACAGTGGGTCAAAGTATGGCCTGGCTATGGACTTATTAATGAAAGAATTGGTGCTGAGTTGCGTAAACCTAAAGAGAATATACTGCCAGAATTAAGATCCGTCAAAAAAGAAGAATATACCATGGTTTCTTCTGATGATGATATTGTTTCTTCTGATGATGATCAAGACATAGAATTCGAAGTTGAAGATTGCTAAGCTTGCTGCTTTACAAAACTTTTACCTATTTCACTCATTGACGATTGCTCCCAAAAAAATCTATAGTTGTTAAAAGAAATTATGCCCATAGAGGCCATGCTTACTCGTATGGCAATAAAATGAAAGGACAGACCATGTCTAACACTGTCAGGGTCTTGGGAGGTGTTGAAGATTCGTTTCGAGAATCATTATTAACTCCTGAGGCGCTTAACTTTATTGGCTATCTACATCGTAAATTTAATACTGAGCGCAAAAGCTTACTTGAGGCTCGCATAAAAAGGCAGGTCCAGATTTCCAAGGGACTTATGCCTGATTTTGCCCCTGAAACTAAATCCATTAGGGGGGGGGGCTGGCAGGTCGCTAACCCTCCATCGGACCTAAACGATCGAAGGGTAGAAATAACGGGGCCTACTGATCGTAAGATGATGATCAATGCTTTAAATTCAGGTGCCAAAGTGTTTATGGCTGACCTCGAAGATGCGCTTTCCCCAAGTTGGAAAAATATCCTCGAAGGTCAGTTGAACCTTAAGCGTGCAGTTCGTAGAGAAATCGATTTTGTTGCTGAAAATGGTAAGTCCTATCAACTTAATGACAAAATAGCCACCCTCTTAGTAAGACCAAGAGGGTGGCATTTGTTGGATTCTCATATTTTAGTTGATGGAGAGAAGATTAGTGCAAGCCTTATGGACTTTGGGCTTTATATTTTTCATAACGGCAAGACTCTCCTCGAAAATGGCAGTGGACCATATTTTTATCTTCCTAAACTAGAACATTACTCTGAAGCTAGGTTGTGGAACCAAGTGTTTACCGAGGCTCAAACTTACCTTGGGATTCCTTATGGTAGTATAAGAGCTACCGTCCTGATTGAAACTATTTTAGCAGCATTTCAGATGGAAGAGATTTTGTATGAGCTAAAGGATCATAGCTCAGGACTTAATGCAGGCCGTTGGGACTACATATTTAGTTATATTAAGCGTTTTCGTGATAACCCTAATTTTGTTCTTCCAGACCGTGCTCAGATTACCATGATTGTTCCCTTTATGCGTGCTTATACGGAACTCCTCGTAAAAAGCTGCCATACTCATGGAGCCCATGCTATCGGAGGCATGAGTGCATTTATTCCTAATCGCAAGTTGCCAGAAGTCACAGAACAAGCTATCTCGGCTGTTAAGGCAGATAAAGAAAGAGAAGCTCAGGACGGATTTGACGGTACTTGGGTTGCGCACCCAGACCTAGTGTCCGTAGCCAAATTGGCCTTTGACCGAGTTTTAGAGGAAGCTCCACATCAGAAGCATGTCAAGCGCACAGATGTGCATGTTGAGGCGAAGGATTTACTTCATTCTGGACTCGATGCAGGAGTTATTTCCGAAGCTGGAGTACGAGCTAATATGAGTGTGGCATTGCAGTATATTGAAAATTGGCTCCATGGTTTAGGTGCGGTGGCTATCAATAATTTGATGGAAGATGCGGCGACAGCTGAAATTTCAAGGGCCCAGCTCTGGCAGTGGATGAATCATAGGGTCACGCTAGACGATGGTAGAGCCTTTTCGAAAGGCCTCTATATGCAAATTAAAGAAGACGAACTCAAGCGAATCGGTGGAGAGAGTCAAGGATATCTGAGGGAGGCATCGCAGATTCTAGATAATCTGGTCTTAGACCAGGAATTTACTGAATTTCTCACGATCCCAGCATATCAGGTGCTTACAGAAAAAAACCATTCAATGTCAAAAAATTAGGAGCAAAAAAATGGAAAATTTAAGTCATTCTCTAACAAATAGTGAAATGCAAAAAAATTGGCAAGAAAGTGCACGCTGGAAAGGGATTGTTCGCAACTATAGCACCGATGAAGTTTTAAAGCTTAGACCTTCGATTCCTGTTCGTTATACCCTAGCTGAGATTGGCGCGAAGAAGTTTTGGGAGATCCTACAAAATGATGGATATACCAATGCTCTGGGTGCTCTAACAGGTGCTCAAGCAGTTAATATGGTTAAGGCTGGCTTAAAGGCAATTTATCTCAGTGGATGGCAGGTTGCGGCTGATGCTAATCAAAGTTCTCAAACCTATCCGGACCAGAGCTTATACCCATCAAACAGTGCTCCTGCCCTCGTCAAGCGTATTCAAAATGCCTTAATGCGTGCCGAACAGATTGAGCGTGTTGAAGGTACTGTCAATCATGATTGGTACGTTCCCATTCTAGCTGATGCTGAAGCCGGTTTTGGTGGACCTCTTCATGCCTTTGAGCTAATGAAATCAATGATTGAGGCAGGTGCAGGTGCAGTGCATTTTGAAGATCAACTAGCTTCCGAAAAGAAATGCGGACACTTGGGTGGAAAGGTTCTTGTACCAACCTCTCAGTTTATAAAAACATTGACTGCCGCACGTTTAGCAAGTGATGTTTGCGGGGTACCTAGCGTGATAGTTGCTCGTACAGATGCATTAGCTGCTAAATTATTGACTTCTGACATCGATGAGTATGATCGTCAGTTTATTAGTGGTGATCGAACTCCTGAGGGTTTCTATAGGATTAAAGACGGTTTGGAGTCAGCAATTGCCCGAGGCCTTGCTTATGCACCTTATGCTGATGTCTTGTGGTTTGAAACATCATATCCTGATATCAATGAAGCTCAGAAGTTTGCGGAAGCAATTCATGCTAATTATCCTGGCAAGCCTTTGACGTACAATTGCTCGCCTTCATTTCATTGGTCTAAGCACTTAGATGACGATTCGATTGCAAGCTTCCAGCGTGACCTTGGTCAGTTAGGATTTAAATTTCAATTTATCACTCTGGCTGGATGGCATCTATTGAACTATCATACTTTCGACTTGGCAAGAGCTTACAGAGATACTGGAATGAGTGCCTATGTTGATCTGCAGAACAAAGAATTTGGTCGTGAAGCTGAAGGTTACACGGCAACCAAACATCAAAGAGAAGTGGGTACAGGCTACTTTGACCAGGTTTTAATGGCTGTGACTCAAGGAAAGGCAGAGACTGCAGCTTTAAAAGGTTCTACAGAGGCAGAACAGTTTGATAGTGGAGTTATTGGTTATAAAGCTACAGCAAACTGCAGCCCTGCAAATGAAGCTGAACTAAAATTGTAGTCTAATATAGTAATGCCTAGGCCCGAAGGGGACCTAGGGGGTAACTTTCAAGGGTTTTAATGTATAGGAATTTCAATAACTGATTGGCGGGATTTATCGTTGTAATTTTAAGGGTTTTTAAATTAAGTATTGCCCGATTATTTTTAGGTTGTCATGAAACTTTTCCTCCGTTTTTGTGATTGCTCTTCCATAATTT
>JBGCDR010000080.1:0-6063 GCA_045105515.1 Oligoflexales bacterium | reverse complement strand
CGATAGGCTTTCATAGATCCTATTAGACTGGGATTGGTCGAGAACTTTGCCTGTAGTGGTAACGCTTGAAGTCATCGAGCTTAGACTGTACTGGCTTAATAGGGTGCTTGCAGTTTTGACGATGCTTGCCCAAATAGACGGATTGTAAATCTTTCCATGAAGACCATTCCTTCCATCAATCCCTTTAATTTCTCCAGAGCATTTGATCCCTTTGGTGTTGCTGTTCGGATCAATACAGTGAGTGATCGATACATTAACTTTCTGCCCATTATGGCTTAAGGTGGCTTCACCCATCAACTTAAAAGGCTGGCTTACTGAGTGTGGAGACAATTTGCCAAACACCGTCACGACCACATGTGGCTTTTCGGATGGGTAAACCTCGATAGCATCATTGATTACTCCAAGGTACTCGGAGCCTAGCTTAAGAAGCTTGTCAGAGGCATAGTTGCTGCTTCCTTTTGTGGTAACAGATCTCACCTCCTCACTGGCCATAGCTAGCAAAACATCCTCTGAACTAGTTCGCTTTTGTTTCGGTTCTCTTGGTGCAGCTGGGACTTCCTTTGTGATGTAGATCACTTTTTGAATTGGCTTGACCTCAGTATCACCGTCATTATGATCGGCTAATTGATTCCCGTCTTTGGAATCACCTCTTTGCTTACCCTCTTCCTTTGATTTTGCCGTTTTCTCTGGAGGAGGTGAGCCTTTAAGGTAGTCTTCCATTTTATCTTTACTCATGCTCTTTGCTTCATCCCAGATGCTTAGTCCTTTCTTTTCAGTTTCTTTTTCCTTGAGAGCATCTTGAACAGTCGCGTCAGCAAAAACCTTCTCCTTAAGCTCAACGTCTGGGGGCATGTGCCAAGCATCCTTAGCAGCATCGATGGCATTCTGGGATTTCATCTTTTTGCCTTTCAAAGAGTCGCTAGACTGAAAGCTACTGGTCATTAAGTATAAAATAGTTGGAACTATCATGATCAAAAACGCTATCTTAAATCCGCTCATTTGCTGATGCCTCCCAAAAAATAAGGTGGTCACTTTCCTTGATTGGTGCCACCCCTGGCTTGCTGACAATCCTTAAATCGCTCGGTTTGGCTTGATAGCGGTGATTTTGTTTTTTAGGTGGATGCCTCCAAAATATGGAGTTATCTAACGAACGGGGTGGTGAGCTTCTAAACAATACGGTAGCATGATAGCGCCTTGAAAATTTAGCCATCAAAACAGCCACCTTACCATCCGTGAAGTAACAATTAATATTGGTGGTCGGAAAGTTATAAATTGAGCTTATATAAGGCTTGCTCGACTTTAGAGCCTTGATGTCTGCGCTTAACTCAAAGTATCTTGTCGCCTTGTCAGGATTCGAGACATTTACCTTCTCCATTTTGAGGTGTGCAGATTTGCTAGCACACCTCTTTACTTCCTTGTCAAAAGTTAGCGAGATAAGCTTGCTAGGGTCAATTAAAATCACAGGAGGAGCATCGTTGTCTAAGATTAAAATAGGATTTAGATCAACATTCCTCAATGGCTTATCTAGCTTGGGCCTGTAAGTGTAACCGACCCTTGCATAAGCACTAGAAGCCAATAAAAATAATAAAATATGCTTCATAGGTAGCTGACCTCCATTTCATTGATAAAGAACGGCTGAAATTTTTGATTGATCTCTTCGCCTTGCGCTTTTCTAAAAGCAAGGATAAGGCGAACTTTCTGACCTTTTTGAAAATCGTCTTTGTTCTTGATGATGGTCCCATCTATTTTCGTAACCCAGGAATGTTTTTCCGCAACAAAGTGAGTTTGTTCATTTTCAGAAACAAAAATGCTCGATCCCACTTTGGACTCGTCGATTGACTTTCTAGCCTCTTTTTTAAATTGATCGAATGCTGCGCTGGAATCATCAAAGTAGTCAAAAATTCCGGTTAATTTAGCCCTGGTTTTCTCAGGGTTCATCGAGGTAAACCAAAGTGCATTGGCTACTTCTGTACTTACCTTGGAGACTCGATTTTTTATTGAAATTAGGTCGTTTTCCCCACTCCAGACAATCATTTTCCCGTTGTTATCTATTGTGATAACGGGGATAGTGTAAGTGATGCTTTGCTTATTCTGTAAGGCATAAAGCATGTAAATGAACACAGGTACGTATATAAACTTTGCGTAGCGCTCAAAAATATTAATGTAATACCAAAAAACCGATATTCCGAACCTACTCATTAAGTTTTCCTCACTAGTTTTAGGGCGGAATTGCCCGCTGGTAAAATCTCCTTAAGGAAGAAGATGCCAGCACAGCAAAAGCCAATAACAGAGATGATGCCCCCAACTACAGCAACAAGGCAGAGGGTAACAAGTACGCCAGAGGCTAAGTTTCCAGACGCGTCTAGTAATGTCGTTGAGTTATCTAAGCTTATTTGCTTGAAACCGAACACCTGACCGATCACAAACAGCCTAAGAATGGCACCGTAGGCTAGAAACCTAATCAGCTTTATAGGATCAAATGAGCCCATTAAGAAGCTAAATATTCCAATAAAAGGGAGGGCAATCACTATGATTTGTTGAAGGAATAAAAAGCAAAGATTCAGAAGGGAGAAGCCTCCAATCACGAACTTACAAGCTTTGGCGATAAAGATAGAAAAAGTGTGTTGAATACTTTCAGTGATGCTGAAAACAGAGCTGATACTAACCTTACTCATATCTTCTTGAATGGCTATAACCTCTTCGATATAGCCAAACAAAAACTCAAAGCTTTTAATATCAGCCTCCAGGTTTATACTACCGGCAGATAATATGAAATTAATCTGCTCGTTAACGGCTCCGGTGAGCCATCCCAGGTTAGACAGTATGAGAAGGGTGGAACCACCGATGATAAAGGCGTTGGCTATGGCTTTTACTCCGTTGTTAATGCTCTTTGCTAGTTCGGTCCACTGAACTAGTAAGAACAAACCGCCAACGGCAATCGATTGGTTTCTGATAAGGGCGCTATTGTTAAAGTAATCCTCAAACCCCTTTGCTATTTCGTAGGCCCAATCAAAATAGATCGGCCAGCCATTGCATAGATACACAGAGGCAGTGGTGAGGGTGCAACTAATGTTATCAGGCTTAAAATGATTGTGGCGGATTTGTGAGACAAGGCTCACACCGATGGCAATAACCAGAAAAAAGCTCATTGCCCTACCCCATTTTTGCCAATTAAAACTGGTCAAAATGAGGTAGTAGACTGATGAGATGATAAAGCCTATCTTCACAAATACGGCAACTGGCCCAAGTAAGTTTTCAAATGGTTCCATGTTCGAAGTCGCCTATTTCTGCCTTGTTATTGGCAGTTTTAAAATCCTTGCTACTGGCAATCTGACTGTCAAATGAGACTAAATCACCAAGTGAGTTGCTTTCGATCGATGCAGCTAGGAGTTCGTTGGTAAGTATCTGCTGCCTTAAAAGCTGTCTTGTCAGCTCGTACTGTTCAGCTTGAGCTAAAGAGTCTAAGCACTGTTTTTTTGCATCACCTTTAAGCTTGGCACTTGCGAGCTTCTTTCTGTTCTCTTCTCGTTTTATTTTGAGTTCTTCCAACAGAAGTTTGCTTTGCATCATCTTAAGGTGAGCATTCGATGTTAGAGCTAGAACCTTTTGTTTGCCGTGGTATTTTCGTCGCCAGTTGGCATCCTTTGAACTGCTGTTTGAGGAAAGGCGCTTAAGAGAATCGTTAAGTGTTTTAACCTTGCTATCTATAAACGTTGCGTAGTTGGCAAACCTCTTGGTAATGACGAGAGACCTTGGTGCCTTGGTTAGTCTTATCTTAGTCCACTCTGAATTGTGCCTTACAAAGGAGTTGGTAAAGTCTTCAATCTGCTTTTTTTGCTCCTCAAAAATCTTCTCAATATTCGCAATATCCTGAGCAAAGCGTTTTGATTGCTCGATATGGCTCATCGTGGTGTTAAAGTTATCCACATAGGAATTAAACTCTTTTAAATATGCATCAGTGGATTTTTTGACATCAACCACAGTGGTTTTTATAGCTTCTGCGGTGGTCGCGATGGCGACAAGGGGCCCGTTTTCTTCTCCAAGTATGGAAGCGGCCGCTTTTTTACTAAGGCTTAAGCCAAGAGCTGCTCCTGTTAGTCCTAATGCAAATAATCCTCTTCTGTTTTGCTTTTCTTTCATAATTCCCCCGATTGGATTTTATAGATAAGCTCATCGATGACTCTAGGAGGCAAGGTGTCAGTGGGAATGGGAGCGTTCCAGTGTTTAGCTAGGAGTTTAGAAGCCTCTTTTTTACTGCAATGAAACCTTTCAATGATCTTGTTTCTTATTTGCTTTCCGCCCGCATGGGTAGTGATCTGCCACAGCCACTCGGTTTCTAGATCCACGTACAGGCAATGGATGCTTAAATCCCTAGCAATTAGCCCGACGGGATAACAGCGTTTTCCTTCTTCTTTTTTGGCCTGATCGCTTATAAATTCTTCAATTTCTTTGATTTTCTTGAATTTTCCCGTAGGAATGCGGTCGTTTGCTGGAGCTGGTTCTTGTAAGATGACTGAGAGCTTTGAGAAATCTTCGGAACCGTCCAGGGAATAAAAAAATATATTCCCTATCCCCTGGAACATGGCTTCTTTTAAATCATCCTTAATACTATCAGGAATTAGATATTTTAGGGATTGAATACAGATAAGCGGGATAAATCCTGTTTTTCTAGCTTGATCTTTTAGATATAGAACCTCGTTAGAATCGATGAATTTTGCCATCGTATGAAACTCATCGATGACAAATAAAATACTTTTGGGCTTAAGGCCATCAGCATTGTAGATATGGCAAATTTCATAACCGATTGTAAACGAAAGCAAGATGAATGCTGCTGATAAGTCCTTAAATTGCACGTCCTTTAGATCGATGTTGGCATAAAAATTAGTGACCCCATCTAGGTTTTTGATCTTTGGGTTTTCGGGCTCGAAGATGTCTCCATAGATGCCACCTTTCTTAAATTTTCTTAGGATTGCTAGGCGGTTATTCCATTCAAGCTGCATTTCACTACTTAGCTCGATTTCCTGCTTATGGGCCTCTACCTCTCTTGTTAGATGCTCATAAAAGCCACTGAAAGAGTAGTCTTTATCCCTGATGCTTAGTTTGATTGCTTTGGTGATAAGGTCTTCGGCAGTGGGTACATGCCTTTTAATCTGCATAAGCTTAACTAAAAAGTCCCTGGCTATATTGAGCCTTCCTTGAGAGAGAAGTATTTGCAGAGGGTGAGCTGGTAAAGGTTCCCATCCTTCTTTACTGGCGCGGATTTCAAATGATAATACCCCGTCCTCTTCGCTTAACCAGGACATAGAGCCGCCAAGGTCTAGGACTACGACCCCTGTTTCGATTCCTTGGCATTCTTCAAGCCTCATATGCGCCCGTATATGCTCAGAAACCAGGGCAGACTTACCCTTTCCTGTTCTTCCTAGAAGGATTTGAAAGACTGCTCCGCCGCCTTTAATGTGGTT
This sequence comes from Oligoflexales bacterium, assembly GCA_045105515.1. Classification (GTDB taxonomy): domain Bacteria; phylum Bdellovibrionota_B; class Oligoflexia; order Oligoflexales; family Bog-1112; genus JABSRF01. Next base: position 601 of record JBGCDR010000080.1, on the reverse strand, counting down.
GATTGGAAATGGAGAGCCATGCTCGGATCGAAGCATAAGCGGAAACTCTTCGCTACTAATATGCTCTGCTGCTGGAAGGTATAAGCTCCCTTCCTCGATAGAGTTCACATTAAGAAGCCTTTGAGGTAGGTAGGAAAAACATCCTGGCATAGCTGCTGAAAAGCTAGTTCTGATAAAGCCTTCGTCAATCAAGTACATAGGGTGAGCATTGCTATCATGTGGTTTTTGTTCGTATTCAAGGTTTTGTAGGCGGATCGAGGCTTCATGAACTTTTTCGTGAGGTCCAAAAAGTAAGGCAGATTGGAAGAGGTGGAGCCTAATCTTATCTCCCATAAGCCTACGGTCCTTTTCTTCCTCCTCATATTCTTGTTCTGTACGCGATAGGCTGCCATCTTGCTTGCGAATTTTTTGCTGAATAGCGGCGCTTTGGTCTTTTAGATCGTCTATGAGCCTTGCGCGCTTTTTAATGTATAGGAATTTCAATAACTGATTGGCGGGATTTATCGTTGTAATTTTAAGGGTTTTTAAATTAAGTATTGCCCGATTATTTTTAGGTTGTCATGAAACTTTTCCTCCGTTTTTGTGATTGCTCTTCCATAAT
>JBGCDR010000079.1:0-5077 GCA_045105515.1 Oligoflexales bacterium | reverse complement strand
ATTTATAAAGCATCAAGTTGGCCTTGATAGGACAAAAATAAATTAGTACGAAATAGTTGAATTAACTGATGTGTCGGAAAATTTAAACAAGTAGTTATACTGACTCAATTAAGAAATAAAAGCATTTCGGTCAATGCTCTACCTATGACGTAATTTCTAATAATCAAAGGAGGTAATGGCATTAGGCTAGAACCTACAACAAAAAATAACTTTTTTTGCAAAATGTGTAATGCTATAAGGAGCCATATATGCTGTGTATACAATGTGAACAAACTCAAAGAACTGAAGGTAATCTCTCTGGTTGTATAAACGCTAAAGGTGTCTGCGGAAAAGAAGCACAAACCTCTGATTTACAGGATATATTGATCCACCAAGTAGTTGAGATTGCAGAGCTCGAGCAAAAAGCTCGCAAACTAAGCATTAATGTCATTGAAATAGATAAATTCATCAAATATTCAGTTTTTGCTACTTTAACTAACGTGAATTTTTCAACGACCCGTTTCCAAGAGCTCGTTACTGAGGCGAATTCAATTGGCACTAAATTGCTTGATAGCATCACAGGGAGTGTAGAAAATAAATCTAAGCTTCCTTCAATTTTTTCTTCAAAAGAAGGTATCAACGATCTTCTTGCCAGGGCTTCGACGGCTGGCATGCGTTACCACGAATCACAGATCGGTGAAGATGCAAATGGTCTGTGGCTATTAATACTTTACGGTTTAAAAGGTGTTTGTGCATATGCTCATCATGCTGAAGAATTAGGGTATCGGGATGATGAACTTGATAATCAAATGTGTCATCTCTTAGCAAAGCTGGCGAACCCTTCTTCAGACCTTGAGCATTTATTTAATGACGCCATGGATGTTGGCACATTAAACCTTAAAGTAATGGATTTGCTTGATCGGGCAAATACAGAAAGTTTTGGGGTGCCTGAGATCACCAAAGTAAGAATTTCTCAAGTCAAAGGTAAATCCATATTAGTTAGCGGCCACGATCTGAAATACTTGGCCGATTTATTGGAGCAAACAAAAGATGCCGGCGTAAATATTTATACTCATGGAGAATTGTTACCAGCAAACACTTACCCTAAATTAAAAGCATATCCGCATTTGATCGGGAACTACGGTGGAGCATGGCAAGATCAACAATCAGAATTCGAGCGTTTCCCAGGTCCAATCTTGATGACTTCAAATTGCCTTATTGAACCAAAGCCCCGATATCGGCAAAGACTTTTCACAACAGGTCCTGTTGGATGGACAGGTGTTCGCCATATTAAAAATCAGGATTTTTCTCCCCTCATTCTAGCAGCTAAGGCGACACCTGGTTTTACAAGTGACGAAGAAGACCAATTTGTCACAGCAGGATTTAACTATCGGACAGTATTATCCATTGCTGACAAAGTGATTGACGCTGTTAAACAAGGAGATATCAAACGATTCTTTGTTATCGGTGGTTGCGATGGAGCCAAACCTGGTCGCAATTATTATACTGAGCTGGCTGAACAAACTCCAAAAAACACCATAATATTGACAGCTGGGTGCGCAAAATACCGGTTCAATAAGTTAGCTCATGGTGACATCGGTGGAATACCTCGATTAATTGACTTGGGCCAATGCAATGATAGTTACAGTGCTGTAAAGATTGCATTAGCATTAGCAGAAGCATTTAAATGTGGAGTAAATGATTTACCCTTATCTCTTATGATTTCATGGTTTGAACAAAAAGCAACAGCAGTGTTGCTTAGCTTATTATCTCTGGGAGTAAAAGGAATTCACCTTGGTCCATCATTGCCTGTATATCTAACCCCAAATTTGCTAAATATACTTCAAGAAAATTTCGATTTAAGAATAAACGGTCGGGCTGAGGAAGATATTAAGCAAGCAATGATTTAGTGAGGAATCGTCATGCCAAAAGTATCGTTGATAAGCTCTGACAATCAGAAAGTAGAATTTGATTGTAGCTTTGATGAAACTGTCGTCGACGCTGCAGAAAAAGCAGGGTACTACTTGCAAGCCCAATGCAATCAAGGTTCGTGCGGGGCATGTTTGGCCCAATCTTCCAAACCAAAAGATTTTTTCTTGTCTTCCTACGACAAAGATATTCTAAATAACCTTGACATTTCCTCTGGAAAAACTTTGTTGTGCCGTACCCAAGTAGTCACAGATACCACATTTACCCTACCTTATCCTCGATCCTTAATTTGTGAAAATGCTCCTCAAAAACGAGAAGCATCAATTTCAAAAATAGAAATTCTTAACCCAAATACACGGCTTTTAGTACTACAATTGCATGAACATTCAGAATTTGGTCTAGGTTTTGATTTCGAGCCAGGGCAATTTGCTAATATCAATATTCCCAACACAGATATCTCACGTCCATACTCTATGGGCAATGCACCTGGATTTACTGGCGAGCTAGAATTCTATATCAAGCTTAGAAAAAATGGTAAATTTTCGACATTCCTTGAAGAAAAATCTAGTATTGGCCAAGCAATCACCCTTGAAGGCCCCCATGGAAGTTTTATTTTGCATGATAACGGCTTAAAGCCTCGTCTATTTATTGCTGGTGGTTGTGGATTAGCATCAGTCCTTGCCATGTTGCGACGTATGGCAGAATGGCAAGACCCTCAGCCTGTAACATTGTTATTTGGTGTTTGGCAGCAAGAGGAACTATTCGCGTTGGAAGAAATCAAAGCATTAAATGAAACGATACCGCAACTAAATGTTAGGATATTTGTAGCAGAAGCACAATCCGAGTCTTGTTCATTCCCAATTGAAAGTAGTAGTTTAATAGATGCCTTAAAGCTAATAATAAATAAAAAAACCACAAATACAGATGTTTATATTTGTGGTTCATCAGGGCTTGTGAACACCTGTAAAGACTACTGTCTATCGCAAGATGTTGATGAACGAAATATTTACTTTGAACACTTTAACAATTATTAGCAATAGGTTGGCTAGCACCTTAAGCGGAGCTATATTAATCATATTCTACAAATTAAAGTGGTTGCGATGTGGCTACTCGAAAAAATCACCAAACAAGTCTATATCACCAGACATTTTGGCTTTAATTTCACCAACAGACACTGTTTATATAATAGTTAAAATTTGTCTTAGTCCATTTTTATAATTGTAACTTCTTTCAGAATTATGAGGTAACAGTTAGATGAACTTTCTAATAACTATTATTGTATTTAACTTGCTACTTTCCTGTATTCCAATATTTACCGGAGAGGGAAATGAAGTAAAAAAAATACAACCTTTTAACCTGACCGAATCACCTGACACAGTTATTCCTGCACCTGTTCCTGGCTTGATAGAAGTTAAATTGGCAGAAAAACTTCGGACTTGCGAGGGGCAAATTGGCTTCTGCAAGAAAAGACGCAAATTACCATTGAATTTTGTGCGAATTTGTATCTTTGATTCCTTAGATCAAGAAATTTCTTGCAGTACGTCTAACCAACATGGACGTTATAAACTTGAGTTCCGCGCAAAGGATGGAAATTACAGATTATCAACGATTAATAAAGAATTTAAACTTTCCAGTTCTGTGTTTTTTAGCAGCAATAAAAATTATAAAGTTGACTTAATTCAGAACATACAGGACTGTTCACCAATCTAACCTAAAAAGCATCTTCAATGACTTCTGTTTATTTAATTTAAGTGAATGTTTTCTTTTTGTCTCAAATAAATAAATCTATTGCCCCTCCTAGGACTCCATTCTTCATATTGTTTTGCTATTCGATCTTCGAGATTCTGTACACCCAGAACTCCCAAATAAATTCAATATAGCAGTGGTTTGAAACATTTAATGGATTTTCACAGTAAGTTATGTTAGACTCCCGGGTCAAACGGATCAAAATGACTGTATCAATTCATGGATTAAATAAATGTTTGTAAGACTGGTATTTTCACTATTTTTTCTGATTTCCATTTGCTCAAAGGCTTATCCTTTTAATGAGAAAATTGACTTAAAAAAGGATAATTTTACTGGTCTTTACGATAAAGATTCTTTGATTAAATATTTGTCAGTGGTTAAGCATGCGAATACACCACAAATATACCCTCTTTCAATTATCATCGTAAATAGCGGCGATAATATTAAAGAAATTGGCGATCAAACTCTTAGAAAGGATCAAGATATTATTCTAAGAAATAAGAATAAAGACAATTGGACTATATTACTTCCAAATACTGATAAGAATGGTTCTGATGTGGTTATTAGTAAATTAAGATACCACTCAGATAACTTGCAAATTGAAAATTTCCGTTTGCTCACATCAGAAGTGGACCTTAAACCTTCAGATAGACTCATGTTAAGAAATGTAGAACTTTCTCAATCCCATGAAACTAGTTATAGTATCGTATTCATTGATATTGATAAGTTCAAAAAAATCAATAAAGAACAAGGGTACAATGAAGGTGACAAGGCTATTAAATTGTTTGCCAAAACTTTAAAATATCATTTGCGAAGATCTGATTTTATTTCAAGATTTGGTGGCGATGAATTTGTTATAATTTTTAAAAATACAGGCAAGAATGAAGTCAAGAAAATCATGCAAAGGTTACAAAATTCTCAACTTTTATTAAGTTTTTCAGCAGGTATTGTCAGTATCAACCGAGATTTTGACCCTGAAATAGCCTTCGAAATTTCCATGAAACTATGCCAGACAGCAAAAGACCAAGTTGCGATTGAAGCAAATGCTGATAGAATGATTTTTTGGAACTTCTCAAATTAAATCTGATAAAAAAATTATAGAAACTCATTAAAATTGGTTTCTAAAGTCCTCCTTCAAATAAAATTTGATCTCCATACCAAGTTATTTCAATCGATTTTATAGTCTTGGCCTTGACTCAGAAATATGTTTCAATAACAAATCCAAAACTTAGTTTCCCAACAAGTGAGGTTGTCATGCCAAACGTAATTAAAGTTCTGTTGTTATTTAGTGCCTGATTGGAAACACACCGCCGCCTTTGTATGTAAGGCTTAGAGCACTATAATCTTTAGCGAATTTCCCCAGTTTCTCTAAAAAGGCTATAATTGTCGGAAAATCAAAAGATCTTGGGGGTGCCCATGCGCG
>JBGCDR010000078.1:0-6783 GCA_045105515.1 Oligoflexales bacterium | reverse complement strand
ATTATGGAAGAGCAATCACAAAAACGGAGGAAAAGTTTCATGACAACCTAAAAATAATCGGGCAATACTTAATTTAAAAACCCTTAAAATTACAACGATAAATCCCGCCAATCAGTTATTGAAATTCCTATACATTAAATTGACGTGCTCGGCCCCAAGCTGAGAGCTGAATAATAACCGTTCATCTTGATCAAGAAAACTTGTTAGATTAAGACCAAAACGTAGGTCGCGAGAAAAATTAGCTCGTTTACTGACGATCCCTATATTTTTTGGGTCTTCCTGACCATCCCCCCCACTATTGCTGTTTATTAGAGAACTTACCCCCATTGATGCATAACCTCTTAGGTTGATTTCTGCACTTGAAGTCTCACCAAGCAATAGGAAGAATACAAATAATAAGCACGCAATATATGATTTCAAGCTCTGGTCCTCATTTAAATTCAGCAATGATTAACACACCTTTTTTTGGCTTCATCTGGGTATATGAAATTGTATTGGGATTTTCACTTACATATCTAACTACGTCATCTTTTGCTTGAGCAGGAAGACCTTGGCCAGTAAAAATCTTTCGTGCCCAGTACCTTTCAAGTTGTTTGATGCTTTTACCCAGCACAATATCTGAAAACTTCTCGTATACTTCCTTGTGCTGATTCTGGTTGATAGGTAAAGCGCGGACATCTCCAAGGCGGTTAGTTTTACCTAAGAATAGCTTTCTTATTTCTTTCTTAGATACCTTCTTTATCTCCATTTTACTATTGGCAATAACAAAAACTTTTGCCTGCAATGGAGAGGGACTTAAACATGCGACTAAGATAATTGGCCACAGAAATTTCATATAGTATCCCAAAGTTGAATAGTCTTATATATTACCGTAATAACATTGTATGAGATTGTAAATATAATTATGATGGCGACTAAAGCTTGAGTTTTTGGGTCTCCACTACGGGCTTTGTTTAGATTTTTACAGTATTAATATTACTTCAGATTTTTTTCTAATCGATATTGGGAATATCAATAAACATATTTCATCCTCGCATCATAATTTTATTTTTGAACAAATTACGATGTAATAACCGAAATTAATTCTTCTAGTAACATAGAATGTAAATAAATTTGGAACATCAACACCTACATGATTAACCGTTGATTTTTCAAATCGTCTCTACTAGGTTTGGACGTGAGCTTATTTTGATATTTATATTGGAAAAAAGGAAAATAACTATGCGAATAAAGAATATAATATTAGTATGTTCTATGATGTTATTTGGTCAACAAAGCTTTGCTGACAGTGAGCTTCCTTCTTCTTGGAAATTACTTATTTTCAGTGGTGCATCAACCATCTTTCCTTTCTTCGGACCTACGACCGCGACCCTCATTTTAGACGGACTTGAAGACATGGAAAATAAAGAATTGCTTGATGACGACCAAGAGATTTATGAAATGCGCAAACAGCTAAATCTTAACGGTATTGAGAGAACTTTCTCCGATCTGATGAGTGAAGAAAATTTTGATAATGTTGATTCAAAATTTGAGTAAATATCAAAATATGATTTCCCCTTAACATATTATGACGAAAAACATTGTTTTTTTCATCGTCAATACATTATCTTGCAAAAGCCAGGTGATAATAAAAACCTACTGAATCCTCAGCAAGGGGACGTAAGCTTTATCCATGAAGCTTAAGATTAGAAGGTTTGGTCGATTGATGTGTGAAATAAGGACAGTGTATCATGCAATTTAAGAAGCTAGTTGTTCTCTATCTTAAACATCTAACTATTTTTATTTTCAGTTTTTCCTCATCTGCACACACTGCAAAATCTATAGAGATAAAATTCGGAGAATCTGCTAGTAGCTTACATCTTGACAATGAAGCCCAAACAAAGGTTATCGCATTTTTGGATGATGTCAGAGAAATACTACCTTATAAGATGAAAACAGCTATCGATAACCCTATTTTTGTATCCTTTGAAAATATCCCAAAAGCCAAAATATGTAGCCATGTAAACGCCAAAATTCTTGTCAATGGCAGCCATCAAATCACGATTGACCAGCAGTTTTTAAACATCATTACCAAAGATGATCAAAAATTAACAAGTTATCATGGCAACCATAAAAATGCTTTGCAGTTAGTGAAATCAATGCTCATCCATGAAATTGCGCATATATATTACTATAAAATATCAAAAGGGCCACTTAAACAATTTAAGAATCTTTTTGAATTTAGAAAAAAAGGACTTATTAAAAAAAGCCGCAAAGCAATCAACAAAAAAATTGGCCGCTCACCAGATGCCTACGAGTATAAGAATGAAAAAGAAGCCTTTGCTGTGAATATGGAATATTTTCTTCTCGATCCAAACTATTCTTGCCGAAGACCTGCTAGGAATCAATTTCTAGTGGATCATTTTGAAGAACAGCCATTCCCAAGTAATTCTTGCAATCCAGCAAATATGCTAAGAATGACTGGTGAAGGCGTATTGCCTGATGGGCAAACCGGATTGTATCGGCATTTAGATTTCTCAAAAGTCTATGGTATTCACTACCTTTTCGCGAAAAAAAATAAGCGGATCATGGGCCGCTGGGGTCATGCAATGTATCGAATTATAGTGTGTTCGCCAAAGAGGAAGCTGGTAAGCGAAGAATGTTTACAAGATATTGACCATCATTTAGTTCTAAGTTTTGAGGGCCAAATAGATGATACTGATATTGACTACATAAAGGGCCTGAAAGGCGAATATCCTATTCATGCAAACGTCCAAACTTTTGAATTTGCAAGAAACAAATATAGATATTACGAAGATAGAGGCTTGTTGTCTGTTCCTTTAAACCTAAAAAAAGTTAATGCAGAAATATTTCTGAAAAAAATATTGGAAATGCAAGAGGAATACGAGTCTCCTTATTACTTTTTTTCTAACAACTGCGCTACGGAAGCACTTGATTTTTTGAAAAGCGCCAGCCGCGATTTAAAGCTACATGATTTTCATACGAATACTCCAATCTCGATGTTAAATGGACTCATCAAACGGGGTATCTTGGATGGCACGGTTTTGGAAGATCATGAATATGCCTTAAGAAAAGGTTATCTTTGGGAGTCCAACTCAGAATTTATGCAAAAAAGTATACTAGGAATCAGATCAATAGATCCTGACTTTAAAATTGAGACTTACAGCAACTATATAAATTTACCAAATCTAACTAGACTCAAAATCATCAAAGAAACGATAAAGAGTAAACCAGATGAAGCAGCAAGATTAAATTTATATTTCTTTGAGCTTGAAGCTTCAATAAGTAAAAACCTAGTTTTTAGTAAAGTATATCAATTGTTAAGCCTATATAAGAGAGGAGAAGATGAACAAAAACTTGATGATTTGGAGCTTGAATTGTATGAGGCACTAAAAAGAATAAATTCTGATTTTTCCAGTCTCCTTGACATATCTGACCACCAGGCTAATTCATATGGAATCCCTCTAAAAGAGGAGTTTGATGAATATTATTCGAAACTAACTGAAAAAATTAATGAAATTAAATCCCATAACAAGGGTATTCAGCCAATAAATGATATTTTTAACAGGTTCTTCCATAATGCAAACCAACAGATAGAAGAAGCTAGGCAAAACAAAATATATTTAAAACAGTCTTTCCAGACAAACCTGAGACAAACTAAGAATTTATAGTGATTTAATTCTTTTCGATTGGGAGCATGACTATGAAAGCAAGCAGACAAAGGCATCAGAAATACTTTGACACCCCCAAATTCTCTGTATACTGGGTCTTTTAAGGACAAGTTTTCCAACAACATTCCGATCCCGGCTTGATAGGTTTTACAAGTCATTGTGTAGAATTAAAGAGCCATCGTTTTTATACGAGCTACAAATTGGGAATTTCGGTTTGCATACATAAAGACTAATTAATTGGAATAAAAACACCTCTGTCTAAAATTTCAGACATCTCTATCGACCTACATTTTTAAGCCCATTTCAAATCACATTAACCGTCAAAAAAATTTGATAGGATATTCAAATACAGGTGAATTTCTTTTTATTCTTAATTCTTCGGTAAATTCCTTTAATAGAACTGCAAATATAATATAATATGAAAGTTTGGTGGTATTAAGACTTACAATCTTAGGATTTGATATGATTTATGATTTTTTGAGCCGTGTTATACCTAATAAGCTTGCCCTTTTTTCTCTAATATTGTGCAGCAATTCCAGTAGTTATTTTGCTATTGCCAGCGAAGGAATTTTTAACGAATTTCATTCCACTACTTTGATTATGGATAATTCACCAAAAATTGGTACTTACTTATTTTTGATAAAAAGGTGTATCAGACAAGGAAACGGCAATACTGCCCTACGATTTATAAAAAAAATTGTAGATCAATATGATGAATCTAACCCTTTAGATGTAATTGTAGCCTTAAAGGCCAGGCTCGATGCTGATGAAATTAACTATTTAACAAGTTTTTTAGAAAAACAGTCAAAATTAAAAGAAAAAAATCTAAGGGATCAAGACGCTTGTGAAAATATGTACTGTGATGTCAAGAGTGTTAATAATGTCCATAATCCTGAGCATAATGAGACTCTAAATCCTGGTATCAAAAGTACCAAAGAGTTGTCATATAGTTTTGGTTCAGAAGTAGAAACTGGATGTGCATGTATAAAATTTGAAGATTTAACTTTAGGATTTTTTGATCTACAAGAAAAAATTTACAACAACCTAAGGATTGTAAGTTCATTCGCTAAAGAAAATTCAGAGTTATGTAGAAAAAATGCTAGTAGAGCATTTAGGTCTCGAGCACCTAGAAATTATGAGTGTGAAATAGAATTAAATGAACTAGATAAACCAAAACAAAGTTTGTAGATTTTCAAATGCTGACACATTGAAAATCACCCAAGAGTTTTTATTTCCTAAAAACTAGGTAATACCGCAACAAATGCTCACCAATTGAAGCCCGATATTCAGGTTTTTCCAAAGATTCTGATGGTTTTAAATTTATTTAGCTTGGTCATTCGCTTTTTTACAAAGTGTGGATCGCAAAATAATTTTCTTGGCCACGTCTTTTCAATTTCAGCAACTCCGGTAGATTTAATCACTAAAGGATAGAAAAGGAAAAGGAGGTTGATTCTGAAATATTCAAGAATAATACCTGGTATTTATAAACACCCGAACAATTGAAAGATAACCAGTTGAAAATATTGCATATATTTAAACCGCAAGGCTTTAGAAAACTGGAAGAAATATTATTTTTTAATATTCTAGTATAAACTCTAGATATTATTAATTATTTATCTATTGTCCGAAAAAATTTTTACTTTCTAGCAGAAATTTCTAATTAAAAAAGCTGTTCATTCCGTTAAGTAGAAATAGTACTTCGTAAATTTATATTAAACTTAGGGGTTCATTTTGAATTTCAAAGACTTAATCAAATTCTTGATTCTTTTTCTCTGTTTGAGCTGTAGCTCAGGTCAGTATCATCAGGTCTATAAAACTGGTGGCGAAGGAAGATCAAAAGAAGACACTGGAGATTTAGATTCGCGTAAAAAAGATGCAAAAGCTGAGGAACCACTTGGAGAGAATGACGGAAATTCTTCTTCTGAAGATGAAGAAACTAATAATAGAGATTCCGATGATGATGACAAAAAAAATGAAAACGACCCTCCTCGTGAGGAGGAGGACACCAATAACGAAGAACAACCTGATGACGATGATAGTGACGACCAAGAAATGCCTCCTGATGACACTGGCGAAGTCGAGACTAATTCACAAGTAGAATTTATTGATTCATCTGGAGCTTACGCCTGTGGAGATAGTACAGGAAGAGGAAATTTCACCATAGATGTACCTGATACAGTTGAAAAAGGTGACCTTCTCGTCTTTTTCCTTCATCGAACTGATGCTCCATTTTATCCAGATGCAGATGCCATAAGTAGGGGAGGATTACCATTGGTTGGTGGGCCAGATATGACTTGGAACAAGGAAGTTTCTTGTTATATGCAGGTTAATGGTAAACCTTGTACAGAAAACTGGAGGCATAAAGACTTGATTCAAAGTGTTTACTGGAAGGTATTCGACGAAGGTGATCAAATGTCCTATACCATAAAAATGCAAGCTCACGACAAGGATCACATTACCCCTGAATGGGCAAGCCTTGCAGTTCTCCGCAATGTTGACCCAATCGAGCCTATTTATGGAACAGCCACAAGGAGTCCTGATGATAGTCGGCGTAGTGTTTTTCCTGCAGTCAAGGTAGTGGAAAGAGGATACCTCCTTCTCTCACAGTCATTTGATGACGCAGTAGCCAAAAACATATTTCAAGCACCAGATCAGACAGAGTCTCTAGATTACGTAACTGGAGACGAAAAAGAATATGGATGCAAAAATGATGAAACCGGGTTTCTTTTTGGAAGAGAGACTGATACTACCAATGAAGGTAAAGAATATACTACGAATGGAGATGGAGTATCTACTAACAAGGATATTATGATCTCCATCAGCTTTAAACCGAAAAATTAAGAGTATCGACTTCTGTTCTAGTTCGAATTTCCATTTTTTATTTCTATGTAATAAAAACATTTTTGACTGTCTCTATGGCTATACCTAAGAGATAGGCTAAATCCAAACTCATCTAATTTAGTTTTTAAACTATTTAGTGCCTGATTGGAAACACACCGCCGCCTTTGTATGTAAGGCTTAGAGCACTATAATCTTTAGCGAATTTCCCCAGTTTCTCTAAAAAGGATATAATTGTCGGAAAATCAAAAGATCTTGGGGGTGCCCATGCGCG